>JAKUPZ010000006.1 GCA_022449765.1 Dehalococcoidia bacterium
CCCCAGAGTCAGTCCCAATGGCCAATGGCCCCAAGCCTGTAGCCACTTGAGATCCCGCGCCTCCGCTTGAGCCCCCGCATGTGTGATCTAAATTCCAAGGATTCCTACCGGCAGGGCTCAGCCGATTATCTACAGCACCATGTAAAGCGAACTCAGGCAGATTTGTTTTTCCAATGATGACTCCACCCTGATTACGAATTCTGATTGCTATCTCTGAGTCCGGCTGAACATTATTTTCAAAGGCCTTGGATCCATAGGTTGTAGGAACACCGCCCAGTTCTATACTGTCTTTCAGTGATATTGGAACACCACACAATAATCCATTTTCTTCAGAATTTAGCCATAACCTCTCTGCATTTTTGGCAGAGTCAATTGCGTCATCATAATTAAGTGCTAGGAACGCACTAAGCGAAGGATTAAATTTTTCAATACGTGCAAAAACGTCCGCTACAACTTCAACCGGTGAAATTTCTTTTTTCCTGTACGCATTAATCAACTCCAATGCAGATAATTGCCAGAGATTGGTTTTCATAAAGCAGCCAACTGCTCTTTTAGAATTGCCGATTGCGAAGCCATGGGAACACCAGCCCAGCGAGGGTCTTGAGCCTCTCGTTCAATACTTAGTTCAATCAACACAGGTCCTTCCATGTCCCATATTGAAGGTAATTTCACCAAAAGCTCGTCTGCTGTTTCAATCTTTAGCGCGTTTGCGTACCCTGAGCCAATGGCCAAAGCAACCCAATCGAATCGCCCAATACCAGGGAGGTCTTGATTACCAGTGCTTTGGTGTAATCCGTTAGCAAATACAAAATGAAAAAATTTACGTGGTTGTTGACTAGCGACAGTCACTAAAGAACCGAGTTGCATTAGAAGGCTACCGTCTCCGTCTAAAACCATTACTCTCTTATCAGGACGAGCCATAGCAAGACCTAGGCCAATCGAAGCTGCGCTCCCCATACATTGGGATGCATCAATATGTAAATATTCTGCCTGTTCAGCTTGATGCCAAGGGTAGATGGACTGCATCGTTGCGACTGCGATCGCTCCGGATCTTCCTTCTGCTAATAAATCAATTGCTTCTTGTCGTTCCATCTATATTGTGGGTGCTCCTATGATGATTGCTACGGGTCCCAGGGTATCGTGCGCAAGCTTATACCCAAGCTCTATATTGCCAATATCCTCAGGTGTCTCTATTCGATAATAGGGAACACCCCATGTTTCCAAAGTCGGTTCTACCATTCGAACCGCTCTGGATTTACTCTCCTCAATTGGCAGCATAGGGTCTCGCTGAAACTGCCCGACAAACATAAGTGTTGGGATTTTTGCGTCTAGGGGGATAGCTTTAATAGTATTGATAGAGGCAAAAATACCGTTATTTTGTATAACGAGTACAGGGTTTTTACCCCCGATATATAACCCTGCATTAATCCCTATAGCTTCGTCTTCTGTGCAAGCAATCATAAAAGAGATATCTGGATCGTCAGTCAATCGAGCAATTAAAGTTTTCTGATACGAGTCTGGAATGCAGATAACATGATCCACACCCAAATTTTTTAATTTACTAACAATCTCTTCTGAGCTAACACCGGTTGCGACAGGTTGGTCTGACGGCATACTTAAGCCCCCGCGATGCAAGAGATTTCGATCTCTGCGTTATTTTCAAGATCAACTCCCACAATATTCATCGTTGGGGGATCTCCGCCAAAATATTGTTTAGCCAATTCAATAAACGTATCCTCAAAATTAATATCATCAAGAAATACATCTAACCGAAGCGTATTTTCTACCGACGTATCAAATCTGTTTAGCGCTGCATCCAATCTTCTGAAAGCTTGGTGCGTTTGTGCTACAGGATCTCCGTATAATTCTTGAATTATGTTTCCTGTTTTTGCGTCAGACAAACCTGAGGCTGCTGATGCAAAAACCAAACCATTGGCTTTAACTGCCTGCGCTCGGGAAGGGTCTTCTGCTAGCCATACAATTTCTTTCGTCCCTCCGGGATTGACTGCTAAACCACCAATTTCCATGACTCCTCTACCACCTAAAAGCGTACCTACTGAATACCCAGTAAAGTGAATTTTCCCATCGAACCTGTTCTTAAGGCCTTCTCGGTATTTCCCTGTATCTCCAATCCTTTTTAGAGCGCAATCAGTCCTAATAAGGTCGTCTAGAGAACCTCCTCCTTTTTCTAAATGAGAACGTAACCACTCATATGTATAGAACAGTTCTGTGTCAAATTGACTACTAACTTCTTCTTCAGCTTCTTCATCTGTGAACGGGTTGGATCTGCCTCTAACACCAATTACATAAGTGAAATCACCGCACCGGGTTATACGAGATGCGCGCCCTCTATGCGGTTGATGAACAAAAACCTCGCGTTCCAAATCAGGAGTAACAGCTTGAACTACAGCCGTCAGCATATTCACTCCTGACATCTTGCACTGCGCGCCAAAACTTACTGCGAGTTTATGTCCTTCTTCCCCAAAATGCTCAGGCCAAGTTGCCATACGCTCTAATCGCCAATATTGACCTGATGTGAAATTTTCGATCCAAACCGCAGAATCTCCCCCATATCCAGCTTTTTGCAGCCTTAATGCTTGCCTTCCATAAGCATTGTTACATTGGGGTATAGGCTGATTGTCCAATTCAGGTTGAATTTTCTCGGTGTTAATATCTCTATGGCCATCAGAGCTTGAAAGAAATAAATGAGGCCCATACCTAACAACTGCAGCAACATTTCTATTACGCTCGTCTGACAATAAAATTTCTTTCTTGTATCGATTTTCCGCCATAATTAATTATTACCTGGGCCTTTTATTCCAAAGATTTTCTGTGCACGATTCCATACAACATCTTGAACCAAATCAGGATCTGTCCCCGTAAACATGCGATCCATAGCAGGACTTGCATCTGGCCAAGTTTGGCCTTGTTCATGAGGATAATCACAACCCCAGATAACACTTTCACGAATCAGAAACTCTGGGTCTGGAATCATTTTTGCCCCAATATAGTCTTCTTCAAAGGTGAAGCTCATATTGTTATTAATGTAATGTAATGGGTTTTCTTTAAGCGGGTTAATTGAATCTGGCATCCGATCATTATGGCAACGTTCCATCCACTGGAATAAAAATGGGAGCCAGCCAATTCGACATTCTGCCATCGACACGTGCAAATTAGGGTGGCGCTCAAACATTCCGCTAAATACGAACTGAGCAATATGCTTGCCGGCCGGGTTAAAAGGTACCTGAGAAAAATGAGCTAGTGACTGGCCATATTCATTAGGAGGATATGGGGTCCCTGCAGCATCACCAATATGGGTGCATATGATTGTTCCAGTCTCTTCTGCTGCAGACCATAAAGGCTCCCACACAGGAGACCAAACATCTTCTCCCATGTCATTTGGGCTAAGTTCAACGGCTCGTACTCCCTTATCAACTAAACGCATTAGCTCATCAACGCAAGTTTCCGGGAATGCAGCATGCAGCCAAGGAAGTACAAATAAACGATCAGAATTGTAAGTGGACATTTCCACAGCCCAATCATTAAATGCTTTGTAAACTTCTTTCTCTAAATTCTTGTCCTTGAACGTCCATTTACGAGTATTGCCATAAAATACACCGGCATATAATTGGCCTAGGTCCATATGCTGCAAGAGAACTTCGGGATCCGCCGGAGGTAATTTGCCTTCCTCTACGCTGATTGGTTCAAAGCGCTTTGCATATTTTGGCCAATCTTTACCGTCTGCAGCAAAAGCGTGAATATCACCCTCCCACTCCCAGGCAGTACCTTTGTCGGACTCAACTACCTTTGGGGCTTTCTCTTTGAATTGGGAGGATATACGAGATTGAATAATATCCTTAGGGTACCAAACAAGATCGATATGATTATCAGCAGAGATGTATTTATATTCTATATTTGTGCCATCCCGAACATCTCTTGTACTTGAGTTACGACGCCTCGCAGTACCACCTAATTTATCTGAGCGAACATTTTCGTCTGGCATATAGAAATCTCCCTTTATGTCTGATACGCAACTGAATACCTGAATCGTAGGATTGCTACATCTTTGTGTCAAGAAAATCTAACTTATTCACAGGTATAAATTCACTTTAGATTTCTGAGTGCCTTCGAAAAAATTATTTCCCAGCACCCGTACATGAAAATTACTCCACCCGTAGCAGATAAAGCCACACGGCCGTTAAATATTTCTGCAAGTGCAGTGATTCCTAGTACCGCAATTGGGATCAATCCTCCCATCATTGCATTAAGTGCTTGGATCCTGCCTCTCATTTCATCTTCCGTATAAACCTGAAGAGCAGCAAGATGTAGAACAGTGCGACCAGATTGACCTACTCCAATAGGAATCATTAATACTAGAGATAGCCAAAACCAGCTAGATGCAGCAAAGCCAATTACCCCTGCCCCAAATAACATAAAAAACCCAATCAACAATAGCCCTTTTCGCTGGAAATCACCTAATGATGCTGACATCGTCGAGCCTAATAATGAACCTGCCCCAAAAAATGTAAACAGTAAACCAACGCCATCTGCCTCAATCTGGAGGAATTCTTGTGCCAATGGTAGAAGATGCTGGAAAGGCTGCCCGAATACTGTAATCACCAATCCCACCAGTAAAAGATTTTTGATTACTGGTTGTTGCCGTACGTATCGGAATCCCTCCAACGCCGAGCCTCCTCTATTTCTAATAGAGGAACTGAAGGAGCCTTGAGCAGGCACCAAAAATAGTAAAAATAAAGCAATAATGTACAACACGCCAATTAGTAAATACGCCCATTCAGGGCCAGCATGAGCAAAAAGAATCCCCGCAACAAGGGGCATTAGCATACGGTTCGTGTTCTGAGACATCGTATGAAGACCCGTAGCATTTAGCAAAAGCGAGCGATCTACCAGGCCCCCAATAACTGCGCGTCTGGTAGGTGTAATGAAAACCATGACGCTTCCTTGGAATACTCCAATGATGGTTACGTGCCACCAATCCAACACGCTATACCCAACTCCTAATGCGGTGATTCCCGCAAAGACCGCCATGAGTATTGCCGCAACCATCAAGATATTCCGCATCGACATACGGTCTGCTAAAGAACCTGCAAACGGAGATAGCACTAAAGATGGAGCATTGTTTGCTGCAATAACTATCCCGAGTACAAGAGGTGCTCGGTCTGAAAGTTCAAACGCTAAAACTGGCCTGGCCAGTGTAGTCGCTTGCATAGCACCTAAGTAAAAAAGCATGGAAACAAAATAATTTCGATACTCGCTTACTTTTAGCGCATCAAATGTTCTGGGCAGCCCCATCAGTTAGTTCCTTTACAGATTTTCTTACTTATTAAAATTGCAGGCTAAGAGTATCCCAATAGACTCGTCAATGATAAAACTACATAAACATTACAAATTAATTTGGAGTACGCAATGATTCTAGTTGTTGGAGGAATGGGATTCATAGGGCAAAACGTAACTTTGGAATTAATTAAAGCAGGGGAGAAAGTTGTAAGTACGCAACATAACGCAAGGCGAGTACCGGGGGCTTTAGAGCAACATCTCAATAGCAGTCTATTTGTTGAGAATATGGATTTTACTAAATGCTATGAAGTCATCAATGTTGCACATAAGCATAAAATTGAAAGCATAATATCTTTCGCAGCGCCACCAGCACGAGGGATAAGCCCACAAGAAGATTATCGCGTATACACAGAAGGACTCCAAAGTTTACTAGAAACTGCGCGTGTACTTGGACTAAGGCGCCTTTCTCTTGCTAGTTCAACTTCTGTATATGGCAGTTTGCCAAATGGTCCTTTCCGAGAAGATATGCCTCTTCCAATTCAATCACGAACCCAAGTTGAAGCATTCAAAAAAGGCATGGAAATACATGCCTTTCACTATGCTGCTCGTGCAAATATAGACGTAGTTTCTCTTAGGATTGGCAGTATATACGGCCCTTACTACTACAGCATGTTCAACCCTATGAGCCGTATATGTGAGGCTGCACTAAAGAACATAGAGCCTGATTTTTCAGATCGACCTAATGGCTCTATTAGCGAAGATGATGAAGGTGATTGGACCCATGTATCTGATTTATCTGCAGGTATAAAAAATATCCATCAGTCAAGTAAGTTAAAGCACGCTACTTACAATATTGGGTCAGGGCTAGCTACTTCTAACAAGCAGATATTTGAGGCCATAAAAAAATCGATCCCAGAGGCTACCTGTTCTGCATTAATACCAGGCAGAAGCCCAGGAGCAAATCCTCCAAATCCAGTTATGGACCTTAGTAGAATAAAAGAGGATGTTGGATATTCTCCAAAATTTAATATTGAGACAGGAATGGAAGACTATATCGCTCATTTGCGTTCCCTAATAAACAACTAATTGGAGAATCTATGCCTCAAAAAATAAATCCTTTTGAATTACCTGAAGAGCAGAAAGGTTGGAGAGGCCTTGAAATTACTGGCCGCCCAAGGCGCAGGGTATTTACTGTCTTAGAAAATGAACATGTCTTAGTAACAGCGTTGCTCCAGCTTCCAGGTGAGCCAGGTGTGCGGCATAGTCATGAGACCGGTGAATTGTCGTTTCATTGGGCTGGCGGAATGGCTCCCTTTATTACTTGGAATAAGCCGGGAGAATTTCATGGTGGCCTAGCAGAAGTAAAGGTAAAGACATCAGAAGAAGTCGCTGAGGGTATTAAACTATTAAACTCACAAATTAAAAGTGGTTCATCTGAAGTATCTTCTCTCATTGCAGTTGCCGAAAAATTACAATCACAAATCGATGAACTGCGCAATCAAATTGGCAATATCCATGGACCGTCAGGAGGCCCTGGAATGATTATCGATTTATTATTCCCTCCGTTTAAAACAACTATCGATGACCCAAGTTACCCAGAAATAAGAACATTCTCTGGCCAATGGTACGACTAAATTTTGACTAATCTACAGTCCTCAAAAAAAAGAGCTCCGCTTTACTATGGTTGGAAAATGGTGATAGCTGCATTCTTTAGCCAGATAATGCATGGAGGCTTGCTCTTTCTCTCCCAAGGTTTGTATGTAGTTCAATTTGAGCAAACGTTCGCATGGAGCCGAGGTGCCATATCTTGGGCCTTCGGGTTGCTGAGAATAGAAACAGGGTTACTAGGCCCTATTCAAGGCTGGATGCTAGATAAGTATGGTTCACGACCAATCATGAGGATGGGAACCTTACTCTTTGGAGGGGGACTTATACTACTAGGACAAATCCAAGAGTTATGGCATTTATTTGCGGTACTTACGATAATTGCCATGGGCACTAGCCTTGCAGGCTTTCTCACAGTTAATACGGCATTGGCCCACTGGTTCGTAAAAAAACGTGCCCGTGCGATGTCTGTAACGTCGATTGGATTTGCTGCTGGTGCGCTATTATCACCAATTGTAGCTTGGTCAATCACTGAGTTCGGCTGGCGTGATACTGCAATGTTTTCTGGAATTGCAGCAATTATCGTAGGAATCCCTGCTTCACACGTATTTAAGCGAAGACCAGAAGATATTGGGCTTCAACCAGACGGAATTGAGCCTGTCATAGGAGCACAGGATTCAAAGGCCAATACCCCTGGAGAAGATACTGACTTAACCGTACGCCAAGCTGTAAGAGATAGGTCATTTTGGTTAATTTCCATTGGTCACGGATGGGCCTTACTCGTTGTAGGAACAATTGCTGTTCATTTAATTCCTCATCTTGTCGAACAGAACAATTGGGACGTTGCGCAAGCAGCATTAGTCTTTCCAGGCCTGATGGTTGCGCAAATAACCGGGCAAATAAGCGGCGGGATCATTGGAGATCTTTATTCAAAACGATTTGTAGCTGCAGGAGCAATGATCGGGCATGGACTGGGGATTTTTTTAATCGCTTTTGATACTAGCTTACCTACAATTATTGCAGCAATCGCGTTGCACGGAGTTTCATGGGGAATGCGGGGCCCATTAATGATGGCGATAAGAGCAGATTATTTTGGACGAAAACACTTGGGTCAAATCGCAGGGTGGTCCAATACAATTACTGCAGGGGGAAGCATTATTGGGCCTATATATGCCGGCGTTCTATATGATTATTTTGGATCCTATACTTTTGCCTTTTCTACGCTAGGAATTACAACTGCACTAGGCACATTATTTTTCTTACTTGCAAGAAAACCACCAGTTCCTTCAGTGCCCAATGCTGGTTAACGAGCAATACCTTGGCCATTACGCTCATCGCCATCTAATTCAAGCTTATTCGCAATATTGGTAAGTAATTCACCCATACTTGTCTGTCCCCAAAACCAGTTGTGAAGTTCATTGTCTGTTTGCTCAGGCCGTTGGCAAAAGCGAGCCTCCAAATAAAACGCCTTTAAATCGTCAGAGGCTAATCGTAAGAATCGTCCTACATCCATATCCAATGGTATTCGAGAATAAGTGGTTCCTGGATCCTCTACGTATGACTGCATAAAGTGGATTAGTCCTCTGAATTGCCTCTGGGGAACTCCCGATAAGCCAACCATTGTCCTACCATTGTTCTCTTCAACCCATCTCTCGTAATACCCTCTCAACGCGGTAACTTCGTCCGCTGCGTTTTGAGGCCCGTTATTAGATTTTGTTGCCATGCTGGATTGCAGTACTTGAGGCGGCAAATTTGAATTTGCAGGGAACTCTTCCAAAACAGGTACATCATCTCTAGCAAGCAATGCTAAAGATCCCATAATTACTTCAGTTTGTTGTAAGTGATCGTTAGGTTCACCCAACGCGTAACCATAAGGAAAAGGAACCCAAAGAGCCCGAGGGGGTTTAACTCGCTCTGCATGCTCTTTTATAAATACTATGGCTACAGTGGGGATTCCGACTTCTTCTATAGATCGCGCAAGCACACTGACCGTGTGCGAACAATTTGGTCAAGTTGGTGTAAGTAAAACAGCATCAACGTTCGCTTCAAGCAGCAAGCGCCCTACCTCAGGGCCAGATTCATTCTCTACTTGACGCGGACTTCGGCCTGCGCCCATGAAAGAGTAAAAATCACTGGACAGGCTTCCAATTTTCCCTTGCCTAACCAATTCATTCAATCTGTCTAAAGGGAACGTTACGTTAGGGTCCCGCATAAAAGCTGAGCGATCAAACCCTATGCTTACATGACTTTGAAGAATATCTTCAAAGGGCGTAGTTGATGGGATTACTCGATAAGTTTGGTCTCCTCCTGAAAAAGGCAGGTCTCCTCTTCTATGGAGCCCAGCGGTTGTAACTAAAGCTAATTTTGCCTCAGAAAGAGCCTTCGTAAAAGGCACGTGAGGAGAATCGTCATGCTCGAATGCGGGGAAATTGAGGTGAGCTTGCCTTGCAACTTCACTTAAATCTTCTAACCTTGGCATATAGCAATAGTAAATATATTTATTTCATTGATCAACTAAAAGGACTTACTCATGATCAAGGCTTGCTGATCTCATTTCCTTACGTAGTGATCTATTGCGCTTATCAGTTAATCGCCTTTCGATTGAACTTTTACTTGGGGCCGACGGGCGGCGAATCTGTGGGGGGCGTGAAGCGTTGTGAATTAAGTCCGTAAAGCGATTTAAAGCGTCTATCCTATTACGATCCTGGCTACGAAAACGCTGTGCCTTAATAATGATCACCCCGTCTCTAGTCATTTTTTTACCTGCAAGAATACGAAGGCGTTTTTTTATGTTTTCAGGTATATATACCGAATGAGTAACGTCAAAGTAGAGCTGAACTGCAGTTGAGACCTTATTAACATTTTGGCCGCCTGGACCTGAAGAAGTAATGAAGCTGAATCTCACTTCATTTTCTGGTATCTCTATATGTCTAGATATTTTTAACAAGCCAAGCCTTTATTGAAGGTACAGCGTCTATGCTATGCTCTCTTTTATTTTCATAAGAGGCAATATGACTCGCAGCAAAAATCGCGTACGCTTCGGAATAAATCCTCGAGGACTTCCCTACGATCAAATAATTAAAGTCGCAAAAGCTGCTGAAGCTGCAGGTTTTGCAAATATTTCCTTCAGCGATCGACCCCCAGAGAACAACCTAGAAGGGTGGACGCTCGCTACTGCGGTGGCAGTACAAACTTCAAAAATTCGAGTAACTCATTCAACATTGAATGTTCCCTTCCGTAACCCCGCGTTATTATCAAAAATGGCTACTGGCCTTGATGTAATAACGGGAGGAGATCGTTTAATACTGACTCTCGGCGCAGGTATCCAAGAAGATCATTTTGTTAATTACGGAATTGAATTCGGCTCTGCTGGGTACAGGGTGGATGGAGTTATCGATACCATAGAAATATTAAGAGGCACTTGGCAAAGCGACTCTTTCAGTTACCAAGGTAATCGCTATTCTGTAGAAAATGCAGTTGTTACACCGCGTCCAGTCAATGCTTCTATTCCAATTTTTCTTGGAGCTGCACTACCACGAATGCTTCGATTATCCGGGGAGCAGGCTGATGGATGGATCCGAAATGGAGGCTGGCCTGCGGATATTGATGCCTACAAAGCACAGCTCGAGATTCTTGAAGAATCTGCTACTCGAGTTCATCGTGACCCCGGAACTATTCACCGGGTAGTCAATTGCAATGCGTATGTTGGAAATGACGACCCTGATTCCAAGCTCGCTCCTACTTTCGGGAATCAAGGAGGACTTACAGGCAGTCCTGACCAAGTATTAGAAATAATTGAAACCTATCGAGAAGCGGGCGTGGATACTTTCCATGTCCAATTTCTTAATGACATTATTGATGAACAAATACCTGAATTCGGAGAAAAAATAATAGCTAAGATTACGTAACCTTAGCTAGAAAATCATTCATCAATATTTATGATGATATTACCTATTGCGTCATTACTTTCTTGTAATTGATGTGAAGAAATTATTTCATCTAGGTTGAATGTTTTTGCAATACGGTGAACTAACGCATCTTCGTCCATAGCTTTAGTTATATCTTCAATTGCTTTTATCTTTGCGTATTCCGGTTCTGAATAAACCAATACAAAATGTACTGTCACGTTTTTCCTTGAAAATGCTTGGTAATCTACCGATGGCTCACGATTACCGGTAGAGGCATAACTTCCTACAGCGCCATTCAATGCAATCATATTTTGAGTACTGCTTAGATTACCTCCAAAATCGACTTCGACTACCCTGTCGACTCCTTTACCTGAAGTTATTTCCAATACTGCCTCAGCGACATTATCTTTACGGTAATTTATAACATCATCAGCTCCAGATTGAATTGCAAGCGAGGCCTTCAGATCGGAGCTCACTGTTGAAATAACTCTTCTAGCTCCACCCCATTTTGCCAATTGGATCCCGTAGTGCCCAACTGCACCAGCGCCTCCAGTTACTAACACAGTCATATCTTTGACTGGACCACTAGCAAACAAGCAACGATGAGCAGTCATTGCCGGAATTCCTATACATGACCCCTCTTGAAAACTTGCATCACTGGCTAGTGGTACGGCCTGTTTAGCTGGAATCGCAATCAGTTCTGCTGCTGTACCAAACTGCCTCTGCCATTGCCCTTCGTATAGCCAAACCCTCTGGCCAATGCGAGAAGTATCAACGCCAATGCCAACTTGCTCTATGACCCCTGAGCCATCACTATGAGGAACAATAAATGGAAAGGGCATTTCAGGTCCTCTTGAGCCCGTACGACTTTTCCAATCTGAAGGATTAACTCCTGAGCAAACTATACGAACTAAAACTTCACCTGCTGATGGCTCTGGATCAGGCAGTGTCCCTATTTCAAAAACATCTTTAGCGGCACCATATTTTGTATACCAAGCTGCTCTCATATTCGATTTTCCCTCTTACTGCCTTAAATATTTGTTTCAACGCCATATTGCAAGCAAATCTGTCGTAACCAAGCTACCACCTCATAATGAAGCGGTATCCCGTTAACTGATCGATCATCGAATGCTTGCCATTCAGGATCTCCTGCCACCAATACTTTGTCATGCCCTTGAGCAGGAGGAGTCTTCTTAAGATCCATGATGAAATGATCCATCCTCTGCTTAAAAGCCTCTACGTCGCTAAATGCATCTATATTATATGCAGCAAAATAATGTCGATAATTCGATCGATCTGCAGTGATGCCGTAGTCAGAACCCGCTAGTACTGAGCACAATATATCTACAGCAACCGCTAACCCATAACCTTTATGCGAGCCTCCATCACGATGAGTACCAAGGGGCAATAAATTAAAATCATCTGGAACAAAGGCAGGTTCCATTAAAGGTGATCCTTCGGCGTCTGCGATAGTCCCACCTGGAAGCATCGATCCTATTCTCTTAACATTACGAACTTTGTTTACGGGCACAACACTTGTAGCCATATCAAAAACCCAAGGTCTGCAAAATTTTGCGGGGGCCGCAATTGCAATTGGGTTTGTTCCAAGGCGAGGTATGCGACCAAATGTGGGTAAAACCGACGGGCTCGTTGCAGTCAAGCACATTCCAATCATGTCATGGGGTAAAGCCATCATAGCGTGGTAGGCAGCCATACCTAAATGACCACTATTAGCCATAGTTACAACCCCTACTCCATTTTCTCGAGCTTTGTTGATAGCTATTTCCATTGCCTTGGGCGCAAGAATAATTCCAAGGCCTCTATCACCATCAATATTTGCGGATGCAGTTCTTTCTCTTTGGATATGCCATTGAGGTTCTGGATTTTGTGAACCATCTGAATATCTCTCCAAATAAACCTGAAGCATATTGGAAACACCATGGCTATCTACACCTCGCAAGTCAGCCATCACAATGACTTCAGCTGCTATTACAGCATCCTCTTGGGGAACCCCTGCTTTTCGAAAAAGCTCGCGGGTAATATGTTTCAAATCCTGGGATGAAACTCTTATAGCATCAGATTCTTGGACTTTAAAATTATCTTGCACTGCTAATAATCTCAATGGCAGATTTTGCTACCAATTCGTCTTGATCAGGTTTCGCACCACTAACACCAATTGCACCTACTAAAGTGCCATCCTCTCTGCGTATTGGCAATGCTCCCTGCCATGGGATAAGGCGGCCATTTTCCATCATCGAAAGTGCTCGTACGACCGGTTGATCCCATCGGTCTTTTAAATCTCCACTAGGCATATCCCACGCGGCAGAGGCTGCTGCTTTCCCTTGCGAAATAGGAACTGTTCTCCACAAAGCACCATCCATTCTTGTTACCGCGATAATGTCCCCACGTGGATCGAGAATTGAAATACAGACTCTTATTCCTAATTCTTCCGCTTTCTGAACTGAGGCAGAAATCATTCTCATAGCTTCATCAAGTTTTAATTGTTCCATTTTTATAAATATCCTCTATTTCCGAATTACAAATGCATTCCATCACTATTAAGTTTGAGTATCAACCCCAGCAAAACAAAATTTGAATTAACGAAGGCAACTTGAATGGAATTTAGCGTTTTTGCAAAAATCGTAGTAATGTACGCAAATAATACGGAAAAAGACATTAACAGTACTTAATTTAAGGATTTTCTATGTCAGTCATTGATGCAGATGCGCATGTCGTAGAATCTGAAAGAACTTGGGATTTTATCCCTGAAGATTTACAGCCTTATAGGCCTGCTGTGCTATTACCAAAAGAGGGGTATAAAACCTCTTCCCCTGAATTTTGGTACATAGACGGCCGGGCTTTCGGAAAAGGTTCAAATATCGGGTTTGATACTGACGAAGAAACGCGTGAAGCAAGCGACATAAAAAAACGCTTGGCTCATATGGATGAACTTAATGTTTCTATGCACGTGCTCTATCCAAGCATTTTCCTGCGCCCTCTTGCAAGTCATCCTGAAGTAGAGATAGCCCTAGCACAGGGCTACAACCGTTGGTTGGCAGACATACACCGTCAAGGCGGGGGTCGACTCCGATGGGCGGTGATTATACCCACTATGTCTATTGAAAAATGTATAGAAGAGTTGAATTTCGGTAAACAAAATGGAGCCTGTGCAGTTTTTATGCGCGGGATTGAAGGTTCCCATCGACTTTCAGATCCTTACCTATACCCAGTTTGGGAAGAAGCTCAAAGGCTGAATCTTCCCATATGCGTTCATGCTGCAACAGGTAATTTTGCTTTCTTTGATTATTTTGGGCGAGATGCTGGATTTTCGACTTTTAAACTTCCTGCAGTTGGAGCCTTTCATGACTTGATCATGAAAGATATGCATAAAAAATTTCCCGACCTAAGATGGGGGTTCGTTGAAATCAGTGCATCTTGGTTGCCCTATGCCTTAAATGATCTATCACTGAGATTTGCTAAACGTGGAGTAGCTTGGCCAGGTAAAGAACTTTTGGAAGAGAGAAATATTTGGGTGGCAGTGCAAACAGCTGATGACCTTGGCTACATAATTGAACAGGCAGGCGATGATCATTTAATGCTCGGCACAGATTATGGGCACAATGACACTTCTACCGAACTTCACGCACTAAGAAATTTGCGTGAAAACGGAGGCCTAGATAATTCGATTGCAGACAAAATATTAGACACAAATCCAACGAGGCTCTATGCGCTTTGAGCCGCGATAAAAAAGCGCCAGTCTAAGAAAAAGGCAAAGGGAGGAAATATGCTTTTAGTTAAGACTAAGAATTTTGTGAGGTTGGCAGCCGTTGTAGTTTTGATTACTTCAATTTCAGTTTTTTCTGCAGGCTGCGGTATTTTTGGAGGCGACGACTACCCTTCTAGTGATATCGAATGGTATGTAGGTTTCTCTGCCGGCGGTGGTTTTGACACCGCAAGCAGAATTATTGCCGAAGAGATGAGTACTGATCTTGGTACTAATGTCGTTGTGCGTAATCTAGCAGGGGGCGGAGGTAGGCGCGCTGCTCAGGAAATCCACAAGGCTCCGGCAGATGGATACGCCATTTCCATCATGAATATGCCCAATCAAATCCTTGCAGAAAAAATTGACCCACAGGGAGTCAATTTCAATAATTTAAGCTGGATCGGACGTGCAGTTATTCAGACCTATGGTCTTTACACTGCAGCAGACAGTAAATTCAACACACCAGCCGAATTAGCTGCAGCAGGCGACGATATTAGATTCTGCCTATCAGGGCTCTCTGGACACTCATTTCTTGTAGCTTCAGTAACGACTGAAGTAATGAAAATTGCATGGAATCCTGTAACTGGCTACAAGGGAGCTGAGACACAAGCAGGGCTTCTAAGAGGCGATTGCGAGCTTGCCCTAGGACCAATGGCTGGAAGTACTCTTTCTGCGGTGCAAAGTCCGGACTTTAAAGCCTTATGGATCTACGAAGACGATCGTTTTGCACCTTTGCCTGATGTCCCAACCGTGAAAGAGCTTGGTTTCCCTCAATTGGGTGGTGGTAAATTTGCCAACAATGGCCTCGTAGCCGCATCGCCTGGGACACCAGACGATATTGTGAAAAAGCTTAGTGAATCTTTTGACAGAGCTCTACAAGACCCCGATGTAATTGCAGGGATTAATAAAAAAGGTATGGCTGTATCACGACTCAGTCCTGCTGAAACTTCTAGTGTAGTTGATGGGATGAGCGGAATAGTAAGTGAGTACCTTGAATTAGTTAGAGCCAAATCACAGTCGAGGTAATTATCTGATAGTGGCTCATACGGTGATAACAAATGATTGAAGCAATGATCGCTGCATTAGCAAACATGAGCGACCCAGCGGTCATTGCTGCCATCTGCCTTGGCACGTTACTAGGGGTGATATTTGGAGTTATTCCAGGCCTAGGAAGCGTAATTGCAATGACGCTCATCATGCCTTTCACTTTCGGGTGGGATCCGATCGTTGCTATGTACGTTTTTGCAGGAATCATTGGAACTGCAAGTACCGGGGGGGCTGTACCAGCTATTTTGCTCAACACTCCAGGGACAATAGCAAACGTATGCACCACATTTGATGGTTTCCCTATGACCAGGCGCGGTGAAGGTGGGCGTGCAATAGGGCTTGCAGCTACCGCATCAGGACTTGGCACTCTATTCAGCATTGTGGTTTTAGCGGCATTATTGCCAGTAGCTAAGCTTTTAATTCTTTGGTTTACACCTCCAGATTTCTTCTGGATGGTGATCCTAGGATTAATCGCTGTCACATTTGCATCTCGGCAAAATATGGTGAAAGGCCTCGCGGCTGGCGGAGTCGGTATTCTTCTATCTTTAATTGGATTTAGCTCGGTATTTGGAGTTCGTAGATATACCTTGGGAAGTGAATATTTATGGGATGGAATTGAAATAGTTCCATTGGTGATCGGATTCTTTGCGCTTAGTGAACTCATGGTTTATACGTCAAGAGGAGGAACGATCGCACAAGACGCCAAAGTCAACCTCGGGGGAATGAAGCAAATCCTACGAGGAGCATTGGAGGTGTTCCAACACAAAGCTATTCTATTCAGAGGTTCCATCATTGGAACGGTAATAGGGTCAATCCCAGGCGCGGGGGGCGCTGTTGCTAATTTCCTTTCTTATAGTACCGCGAAACAAGCTTCAAAAAATCCAGAATTATTTGGGACAGGCCACCCAGCAGGGGTTGTAGCTTCAGAATCTGCCAATGACGCCAAAGATGGCGGAATTTTATTGCCTACTTTAACTTTCGGGATTCCCGGTAACGGCGAAATGGTAATTCTCATGGCCGCCTTTATTCTTCATGGGATACAACCTGGACGCGATCTCCTAGTTAACAGGCTCGACATTGTATGGGCCATTATTCTTGGGGTAATAGGCGCACAAATATTAACTACAATAGTTATTTTGGCCGGGGGAGCTTGGCTTGCGAAAATAAGCCTTGTTCCCGTCAAATATATCGCACCTTTTGTTGCAATACTGTCACTTATAGGTGTCTATGCAGTGCGCAGTAATATATGGGATGTATTGCTTGCAATCTTTGCGGCATTAGTGGGATTTTTCATGAGAAAAGCGGGGTTCCCTTTAATTACATTAATTATTGGGTTCGTGCTTGGCCATCTGGCCGAAGAGAAATTCACACAATCCTTACAAATCTCTCAAGGCGACTACAGCATATTCTTCACAAGGCCAGTTTCTATAATTTTGCTTATAGCTATTGTTTCCATGCTTGGGTGGTCGCTCTATAGATCTGCCAACCCCGCGAGAGCTAACTCGGAGAGCAATTGATGTCTAAGTACAAGCTTAACGGCATAAATCTATTAACCGAATTCTTTCTCATGGCAATAGCGCTAAGTATTGTACTAGGTGCTATAGCCTACGAAGGAAAGCAACAGCTAGTAGCTTGGGTGATTGGCTTCCCCACAATTGGGTTCCTCTTTATCTTGATAGTAGCTGAATTAGCACCTGGATTACTTAAGTTCACACGTGCATTTGGAGTTTCAGAAGATGATGCGCCCGAGCAGAATAACGCCGCCCAGATGGAAAGCGGTACTTGGCGAAGAGTCGGCATCGTGTATGGCTGGCTTGTTGGCTATTTCATCAGCATTTTCCTACTGGGTTTTTACTTAGCCACGCCGATATTTCTGATCGCTTTCTTAGCTATAGAATCAAAATTGAAACTATCTCGTGCATCCAGCGTAATGCTAGTTGCATTAATTCCATGTTTTATAGTATTCAGGCTAATTCTTGACATCCCGCTTTGGCCAGGAATATTGCCAAAATTTATACCAGGTATTGTGGGCGGAGGATCTATTCCTCCTCTTACTTAGCCATAGGTTTTATATAATCCTGAATCGCATCTGCTAATGGCATTACTTGGCTATGTAACACATTACGAATAATCCGTAATGCATATTCCTTAACTTCAAGGGGCTCATTTTCGCGATGTACCATAGTGCAGTCTTCAACTACTATGACTTTGTAGCGAAGTTGAAAGGCATCCGCAGAAGTCCAAAGCACCGTATTATCAGTCGAAGCTCCTGCAATCAAAACCGTATCGCAATTCATTGTACGTAAAACATAGTCAAGATCATTGTAAGAAAACCCACTTAAGTATCTCTTGTAAACGATGGTGTCATTATCTACGGGTTGAAGCTCAGGAATAACATCTACGGCATCAGTCTTTTCCTTCATTAAAACCTTATCCCAATCCCCAACATTATCGCTTTTCCGCCTCAGGGAATTAACATGGATGACCGGCGCACCTGCTGCATGTGCCGCATCTTTTAATTCCTTAACTTTTGCTACCATTTCATAACCATAGCTTCCCGGTTCCCAACCGTAACCTTTGGCCATATCTAAAATTATTACTGCCGTTTTCATTATTTCACTCCCGAGTCAATTCTCGAAATTTCTCAATCATTTCAATATGCTGATCAACGTGTGTTAGCCCTGAGTGGAGAGAATTCGCTGCAATATGAGTCGCCCCCCATTCAGACCAGGTATTAAAATCAATCAACGCCTGATCAAAACCGTTCTGCAGTCGTATTCGCGCATCTATTCCAACATCTTCCGTTTTACGATTTGCGTCGAAAACATACTGCCTAAACTTATTCAAAATTTCTCTACCTTGGTCGTTAGGGGGGACTTGAGGCATCCATCCATCACCTAATCGAGCAATTCTCTTAAGTACGGTGTCCGTCTTCCCTCCTCCAAACCATATTGGGATGGGTCGTTGCACGGGCATAGGACGCAATCCGGCGTGGTCAATAGTGTGCCATTTGCCATGGAAATCAACTACTTCGTTTGTCCACAGCAATCGAAGTAGTTCAATTTGCTCCTCTGATCGTTTTCCTCGATCTCTAAAGTTTTCACCAAGAGCTTCAAATTCAACTTCATTCCAGCCAACTCCAATTCCTAATCGGAGTCTGCCACCACTAAGTAAATCCACCTGCGCAGCCTGCTTTGCCACGAGTGCAGTCTGACGTTGAGGCAAAATCAATATAGAGGTAGTTAATTCTATTTTTTCAGTTACGGCAGCCAAGTATCCAAATGTAACAAGTGGTTCATGGAATGTATCTAAATGAGTGTAAGGTCCTGCCCAATCCAGTCGATTGGAAGTGTCAGCTCCTAAAACATGATCGTAATAAACCAAATAATCGTAGCCCAAGCCCTCTGCCGCCTGGGCAAATGCTTTGACTGCTCCAGAATCGTCCCCTATTTCATTTTGTGGAAAAACAGCTCCAATTCGCAAACCAGCCTCCATAAAAAGGGGAATTATCAGTTGGTGGTACCCCCAGCGGGATTCGAACCCGCGATCTCCACCTTGAAAGGGTGGCGTCCTAGGCCGCTAGACTATGGGGGCGTGATTTTAATTTACTCCCTAAGGATATATTGCCAACTGCTCCAATCCCATGGTTTCAGGTAATCCAAACATTATATTCATATTTTGCACAGCCTGGCCGGCAGCTCCCTTGACGAGGTTATCAAGTACAGAAAACACTACCACCTTCCCTGTTCTTTTATCCACTGTAGGGTATATCAAGCAATCATTATTGCCCCAGGTCTGTTTTGTCTGCGGAGGAGCATCCATTATGTGTACGAAGTCATCAGCAGCATAATGGTCTCTGAAAATTTGTATAACCTCAGTGGAAGCCTGTTCCGGCGACAATTTCATTTTATCATTAAATGAGGCATATATAGTGTCATGTATACCTCTCGTCATAGGAATTAAATGTGGCTGGAAAATAGTTTTGGGCTCGAAATTGTCTTTCAATTTTCTGAGCTCTTGGTTTATTTCAGGTAAATGTCTATGACCGGCAATTGAGTAAGCCATCACATTTTCATTAACTTCCGAAAAATGAGTAGACATGCTTAATCCGCGACCTGCCCCAGATACACCAGATTTACAATCTATAATTATCTGCTCTTCAATTAACCCAAGTGAAACTAAAGGCGCCAATCCAAGCAGAGCTGCCGTAGGGTAGCAACCTGGGTTTGCAATAACTTGTGAATCTTTAATCAACGTACGATTAAGCTCAGGGAGTCCGTAGACTGATGACTCAAGTAAATCAGGCGCAGGGTGCTTCACCCCGTACCATTCGAGGTATTCCAATGAGTCTTTTAGTCGAAAATCTGCAGAGATGTCAATTACTTTTACACCACCCCGAATATATGGAATACATGCCTCAGCAGACGCAACTTGCGGCAATGCTGAAAAGACTATATCTACACTTTGAGTAATTTCGGGCTCAATTGGCAAAATTGTACGTGCCAAATGAGGCAATGCTTTTGCAAGCTCCTCACCTGCCTGGCTACGACCTGTAATACTGACAATTTCTGCCTCAGGATGACGATACAAAATCCTGGCAAGCTCAATACCTGCATAGCCCGTAACATTTATAATCCCTATTTTCATAGCTCTCCAAACACCATCAGATCAATTTCTGATGAAACGGATTTACGATATATTCTGATAATAATGCCATTTGATCATGGATCTCATCAAACCCACATGCAGGGTTAAATACAAATTTAGTAGCACCTGCTTCAATGTACTGCTTCAATCGATCCATAACCTGAGATGAAGTACCTAGTAAATTTAAATCCTCAAGAGGGACATCAGTCCTTCGTTTCA
This sequence comes from Dehalococcoidia bacterium, assembly GCA_022449765.1. Lineage (NCBI taxonomy): Bacteria > Bacillati > Chloroflexota > Dehalococcoidia > Dehalococcoidia bacterium. Next base: position 20,488 of record JAKUPZ010000006.1, read on the forward strand.
GTAAAAATTTTTCTTTAATTAAGTCAGGAACATGACCAGTTTTTGAAATATAACAACTGATTTGAAGGCCGAAATGATCTTGAGGAATTGTTCTTCCCGCTTCATTTGCGTACAAATTTATCTTCGAAACACCTACACGAAATTCGGCAGGTGTTAGCTGGGTAGGTAGCCAGCCATCACCCAATCTACCTGTTCTTCGCAAACCAGCCTCTGATCTGCTACCTATCCATATTGGAAGATTTTGCTGAAAAGGATGAATACCTATGGAAGCATTATCAAGTTTTAAAAACTCACTTTCGTAGGTAACAGTATCCTTCGCCCATAATTCTCTCATCACTTGAATTGCCTCGTCCAATCGGCGGCCGCGATCTTGCTTCCGTACACCCATTGCCTCATATTCTGCAAGCGCTTCTTGGCCTACTCCAACTCCGACAACCAGTCTTCCATTTGATAGATTATCTAAAGTTGCAAGTTCCCTAGCCATAGTAACTGGGCTTCTCACAGACATCAGTAATACGCCAGTTCCAAATTTCAGCTTATTAGTCCTACCGCTAATCATGGACATGCCAACAATAGGGTCGATTCTCAATGTAGGTCCGACTATTCTGTCTGAAAACCAGATGGAGTCCCACCCTTGAGCCTCGGCCTCATCGACGTAAGACAAAAAGGCATCCCTACCTTCTTTTGCGACGACCGAAACTCCTGACAATCCAATTTTTATTGACACGACTACCTCTTAAGGCACCATATTATAGTAGAAAAATATGGGAGAAAACTAAGTGCCCCGGCCGTAGCCGAGGCACCCATCCTAATCCTTTTTGTCTAGCAATCTATCCAAAAAGGCGCACCCTGCTGCAACTCCCACTGGAACCCCCATCTGAGTTCCCTGGAAACATCGAGGGGCGACCGATATCGACCAGTCGGTCCCTACAGATGAGCAGCGGGTGAAGCAGCAGTGCTAGGTAATGATGTTGACACTACTAGATCACCCCCTTTCTGCAGCCTATCGCTGCAGTTTTATCTTAGGCTTATCGGTAATCTCTGCCAAGTCTGGTTGCATGGCAATTTACGCATTTTTAGTACATTTTTGTAAGCCAATTGATTAAATGTGAGCGCGTAGCAGATATCCTGTGTAGTAGCATTCCTTTTTTAGGCCCACAACGTTTACAGTAAATTCGCGGTTTCACTATCAAGCGTATAAATCGCAAATTGCAATTTGGACATTCCAATCCCTTATATATCTTTGTGCTATTTGAGAAATCAATGTTTGCAGGAAGAGAAGCTGACGTTGCCCGAGGCCTAGCTCCTAGATATCCAGCCCATTGCTTCCATTTTAGGCCGTGTGGGTTTTGGGAATTATTGCCTAATGCAATATGTGCAAGTTCGTGCCGCAAAGTTTCTTCTGCTTGCTCTAAGCTCAGCCAAGCAGAGAGTTTTATTTTTCTTTCATTCAAATATGCCTTGCCTAATACTCTTTTAAAGCGCGTTGACCATTCCACTACTGGCATCGGAAGTATCTGATACTCCATACATAGAGTTATCAAAAGTTCGTCTATTCGATTCTTGATGGCACTAGATGGGTAATCGATTTTACTCATAGGGGCTTGTAGTTCAATGTCTTTGTTACGGACCTCGTATCATTTTTCGTAATGAGTTTCTCTCTTGATGGGCATTGTCCATTAAGCGGGCAAATATAACATAGTGGCCGGAGTGCTTTGCATATTTCCCGTCCGTGCGAAATTAAAAAAACATGAAAATTGAGCACTCTGTCTGGCTTCACCCATTTTTCCAATAAATCATGAGCCTGATCTGCGGTAACTTTTGGTCCAATTAGAGCCAGCCTTTTAGAAACTCTATATATATGTGTATCTACTGCCATTGCAGGCTGATTTAATGAAAACGATAAAACGACACCTGCAGTTTTTGGACCTACGCCCGGAATTTCACGGAGCCATGACTTGGCCAAATCAAGGTTCCAGCTAGACAGAAATGCAATATCAAATCCACCTGTCCGCTGATAAATAGAATGTAGTGCTATTTGAATTCTAGGGGCTTTTTGTTGAGCTAGTCCCCCGCTTCTGATAACTGATACAAGCTGATCAGTTGGTGCATCAAGTACTTCCTGCCAAGAGTTATACTTATCTGCCAATGCTGTAAATGCTTTTTCTGCATTGATGTCAGATGTATGTTGCGACAGAATTGTCCAGATCAGTTCTGAAGTAGGATCCATTCGCCTAGCTTTATCCGGAATACCATAATGACCTGCGAGTATGTCGTAGACTTCGTCAACTGAATAAGGTTTTATTCCATTAACACTACGGGGCCGTAGTACTTTCCTACGCCTTGCGCTAGTTTTCGGATCACCCATCGGTATTCTCAAGATGTGAAATGTCTCTAAATGCCTCCAGTACTATAGAGTCAGAAGAAATATTTAATATTGTCATTGATGCTAGGGGCGCCTTTAAATAATCTTGTTTGTGCTCAGAGTCAGGAAGTCCAAGAGCAATTGAAGCTGCGATTCTGATCGGTGAGTCATGGGTAGCAGCCAAAACAGTCTCGCCCTGATGAGACTGTTTTATCTTTCTAATAAATTTGTTCATTCGCAAACGTAAGTTGGCTAAATTTTCCCCGTTCTCAAATGTTACTGTCTCAGGAGCGTCTCGCCATTGCTCAAATAAACCAGGAGCTGCTTCTTTAACATCCGCAATAAACGCACCGGCAAAACGACCGTAATCTAAATCTTTTAGGAGGCTACTCTGGCGAACCCTTATTCCGAGTAATCCTGCTGTGTACCTTGCAGTCTGCCTAGCGCGTAGAGCAGGGCTCGCATAAACCTGCGTAATAGGTTCATTAACTAAACGTTGTGCAAGAGCGGAGGCTTGAATACAACCTATCCGGTCGAGACTTCCGCCACCTTGTACACGGCCTTCTGCATTCCATGCAGTTTGGCCATGCCGAACCAAGATTAATCTTACGTCTTTCATAAATATTCCCGTATATTCACACCGTAACGCGCTTCAAATTCTTTTTTCTTCTCGGAGAGGAATTGTTGGTATTCTGCAGATACTAAATCTGGAGTCGTCATGATCACAGCGTCTTCATTATTATCTGAATAGTACCTTCTACGCATCCCAGCTTCAAAAAATCCGTATTTTGCATACAAAGCTTTAGCGATTTCGTTTGACACTCGCGCTTCAAGCGTCACCACTTGAGACGAGCGTGCTGCACCAAGTTCTAGCGACCCGATAAGAAGTAACTCGCCAATACCTTGACCTCGATATTCTTCTCTAACAGCAACTGTAACAATGTGAGCCTCACCGCCCATATACCAAATACCAAGAAATCCAACGACTAATCTTTTTTTAACGGTGATTGGAGGGAGGTTCTTGCGAAAGAGCCGCCGCCAATCTTTACGCTGCCTCTGAACAGTAAGGTACTCACCATCACGGATGCAAACTATATACTCTGCTACCTTATTAACGATCTCTTTACGATAAGAAGTAGGAGGCCATAAAGTAGGGAAAGACACACGCTCGATACTTGAAACCTGATCAAGATCGTCTATTGACATCGGACGCAGTGAATAAGCAAACGACAATATATTTTTTTGATTTATTTTACCTGCCATACCTACCACAAAAATAAACTGAGTTGATGAGATTGTAAGGTAATACGTCTTTCTAGCAATTCCCTTTAGGGTGTATTTGCTCTATATTTATTCCATCAATCATTTCGACTCGAAGTCAACTGTGATGAAATTTCGAATGGGTATCATGGGTGCACATGAAGATCCTTTGGCGAATCACGAAGATCGCTGCCCTTGAACGTTCCCGCATGGCTGGAGCATGGGCCTCACTAATAGTTGCGACTATTCTATTTCTTTCCATACCTAGGCTCATAGGATTTTCAATTGATTATGCAATTAGTGAAGGTGCTGACGAGCAACAAAGCACTCGTGTACTCGTGTACCTCGGCGCTATCGTTATTGGCGTAGTAGCGCTAAGAGGTATCTTCAATTATGCAAATCTTTACCTCGCAGAATCAGTTTCTCAGCATGTTTCATACACAATACGAAACATGCTTTACGACAAGCTGCAACATCTGAGTTTTGCCTTCCACGATCGAGAGCACACTGGAAACTTAATGTCCAAATCGACTATTGATGTCGAAATGATGAGGATGTTTGTGAGTATGGGATTGGTACGATCAGGCCAAATCACCATGCTTGTTATTGGCTCTGCAGTAATGATGTTCTTAACAGATGTAGAATTGGCGTTAATTAGCCTTTCTTTTGTACCTGTGATTGCAGCCCGTGCAATATACGCTAGCACCCGAATGAGGAAGATGTGGTTACAAGCGCAAGTTGAGATGGGCAAACTCACTACCGTACTACAGGAGAATTTAGCCGGCCAAAGAGTTGTAAAAGCATTCGGTGCAGAGGAGCACGAAGAAAACAAATTTGACTATCAAAACGAAGCAGTTTACGAAACTACTTACATCGCTAGAAGAGCGCAGTCATCCAATAGCGCATTAATGCAAATTATCTTCTGGGCGTCCTCGGGTGTAATACTTTGGTTCGGCGGAAGGGCTGTGATAGATGAACGTATAACCATAGGTGCGCTGGCAGAGTTCATTCTTTACACAAGCCTTTTAGTTCAACCAATGCGAATGGTAGGTTTCCTAGTCAACACATTCGCTAGAGCTGCATCTGCGGGTCAAAGACTTTTTGAAGTTCTAGATGCCCCTTCGCCGGTAAGAGAAAAAGACGATCCTCATACTTTAAGTAATGTTCATGGCTCAGTTTCATTCGATAATGTGACCTTTTCTTACGGCAATGCTGATGCAATTAAAAACGTCAGTCTCAATGTTTCACCAGGTCAAGTAATAGCTCTCATGGGTGCTCCAGGGTCAGGTAAAACTACGCTTATGAGCTTATTATCCAGATTCTATGATGTGAATGACGGTGCAATTTGCGTAGATGGAATCGACGTCAGGGAAATAAGCTTGTCTTCTTTACGTTCCAACATTGGGGTTGTGCAACAAGATGTATTTTTATTCAGTGCGACAGTAGCCGAAAATATTTCCTATGGCCATGAAAATGCAACAATGGATGAGATTATTCAGGCGGCAAAAACTGCCCAAATTCATGATGAAATCGTCGCCCTTCCAGATGGATACGAAACAGTTATTGGCGAAAGAGGAGTTTCCCTGTCTGGTGGTCAGCGGCAACGACTCTCAATCGCACGTACACTAGCAATAAATCCTGCAATCCTCATTCTTGATGATTCCACGTCAAGTGTAGATGCAGGGACTGAATCGCGGATTCAAAAAGCGTTATCAGAAGTCATCAAAGGAAGAACAACCTTCATTATCGCCCATCGTTTGTCATCAATTCAAAATGCCGAATTAGTAGTTGTAATGGAGGAAGGAAAGATTGCGGAAACGGGAACTCCAGACGAATTAATCGTGGCTGGAGGGTTATTCACAAAAGTTACTGAGCTTCAATATGCAACTAACTTGAATGGAATATCTACAACTCCTTCAAGCGTAGGCAGCAGGGGTACCTCCTCATGATGATGAATACCGGTGGTGGTGGCAACTTCCTTATGCGTGCCCAAAAAGGTGATATTGACGACGAAGGCACGCGTCTATATGACCAACGAGTAGTCATACGATTGATTAAATACCTTGCTCCTTACAAATTGAGCGTTTTCATAAGTATGCTAGGAGTAATTGTTTACACACTTGCCACAATAGCTATACCCGCGATAGTTGCAATCGGAATCGACAGGTATGTTGAAACAAAGAATGTTGATGGCCTCAATAATCTGATAATCATTTTCGGGTTTGTGCTAGTAATTCACTACATCTCAAACTATAGCCACCAAATCATCCTCGCGAAAATCAGCCAGCGTGTAATTTACGATCTAAGGACCGATTTATTTACGCACCTACAGCGACTACCTATGTCATTCCATAACAGAAACAAAGTAGGCTCTGTAATGTCTCGTGCACAGAATGATGTATATCAACTACAAGAATTTTTAGACATTATCGTATTAAGCATTGCAGATTTGCTTAGCCTTATAGGAATAATTGGATTCATGGTTGCAACCGACTGGAAATTATCCTTATGGTCGTTTGTTACGCTGCCAATTTTGATTTGGGTAATCTGGGTGTGGCAAAACCATGCAAGGCCTGCATTTTTACGAGTCCGAATAGCAATTTCAAACGTCAATGCTTCCCTAGCCGAGAACCTTGACGGGGTTCGTGTGGTTCAAAGCATGAATAGGCAAATTAAGAATCTTGCAACCTTCAATGACGTTAATAGGTATCACTTAGATACTAATCTACGAGCACAAAGGCTTTCCTCTTCTTTAATGCCAGCCGTCGAAATGTTCATGTCATTTGGCCTGGCAGCTACCATTATTGTTGGAGGGAGACTAGTTCTCGCAGGATCTTTAGGTGCAGGACAACTAATCCAATTCACCTTATACATCCAACGATTTTTCGACCCTATCCGCAGCCTCACACAGCAATTTACACAACTACAAAGAGCAATGGCTTCTGGGTCTCGTATTTTTGATCTACTAGATGTCGAACCGGAACTAAAGGATATTGAAGGCGCAAAGCCAATGCCTAAGATAAAAGGGGCTATTACCTATAGAAACACTTCATTTGCATATGAAGAAGACAAGCCGGTTCTACACAACATTAATTTAGAAATTAACCCGGGCGAAACAGTTGCTCTTGTCGGTCGCACAGGAGCAGGCAAAACAACAATGGCCGCTTTAATATCAAGGTTCTATGACGTCACGGCAGGTTCCATTGAGATAGATAACGTTGATATCCGCTCAGTGACACGGAACTCACTCGCCAAGCAAATGGGTATCGTCCTTCAGGAACCGTTCCAATTTTCAGGGACAATTTTAGAAAACATTCGCTACAACCACCCTGAAGCATCTGATGAAACGGTAGTTAACGCTGCTAAAGCCGTAGGAATTCATCATCACATAGCAAGTTTGCCCCAAGGTTATGATTCAATGATGGAAGAAAGAGGCGGGAATATGAGCTTAGGACAACGTCAGCTCATCAGCTTTGCAAGGGCATTAGTCGCAGATCCTCAAATAATAATACTGGATGAAGCTACAGCAAGCGTAGACACCCAAACAGAGCAACTCATTCAAACTGCAATGAAAACACTACTTAGCGGCCGAACCGCAGTGGTTATTGCACACCGGCTATCCACAATTAGGAATGCTGACCAAATAGTAGTAATGGATAAAGGGGAAATAGTCGAATTAGGGAATCATGACAGCCTAATTGAATTAAATGGTCTGTATGCACAGCAGCATGAATTGCATGCGAGGATTAGTGCAAAAGGTATTCGCAGAGAAGATGCCCCCGCAAATGAATTTGATGAATCCTTAGATAACTAATTATTACCTAATTCGGGTGGGCATAGCTGTGCACCCAAAGTCTCCTCAATCCATTTGCTAACCCGCAGTAATTTTGATTCATCAAACGGAGCACAAGATAATTGCGCTCCTACTGGCAAACCTTCACCTGACAAACCTATCGGTACAGAAATACTAGGGAATCCTGTAAAGCTCCATAGGCTTTGGAATCTTGTGTCTCCGGTCTGGGTTCTATCTTTTGGTGGCGGGGCAGAAACAGAAGGCATCAAAAGCGCATCAACATTTTTCACGGCTGAGGCGGCAAGTCTTTGCACTTTTATTCGATATTCAGAGGCTTCTACGTACTCCATTGCCGTGTGTGAAAATCCGTTCTCCAAATAGACACTAATTTTAGGACCGTAGAGGTTCTGATTCTCGATGTATAAAGGCTGATGCCATAGGGCCATTTCGGATTCTTGCATTAGGCGATGTGCTGCATATGCCCTTGGATAATCAATACCTAAGTCTACTTCCTCTATTATTGCGCCAGCTTTCGCATCCTTTTGGGCGGTTTGTTCAATCGATACCCGGGTACCTGAGTCTGCCTCCTCAAAAAACCATCCTCTTAACAATCCGATTGTTGGAGAGCGAGGTACATCGATGATAGATTTCAAATAATTGTCCACAGGCATTTTCTGGGAGTAAGGATCATGAGGATCAAAACCCGCAAATACATTCAGTAGAAGAGCCATATCATCTACAGTGCGGGCTAAAAACCCCACGTGGTCAAATGAGGTGGCCATTGGAATTACACCTAAGCGAGATATGCGTCCAAATGTTGGTTTAAACCCAACAATGCCGTTATATGCTGCTGGCCTCAACACTGAGCCTACTGTTTGGGTACCAAATGCCCATGGCACCATGCGTGCAGCTACGGCAACACCCGAGCCAGTGCTTGAGCCTCCAGGAGTATGCTCCATATTCCAAGGATTAAACGAGGGTGCGGGGTCACCATCAGCAAATTCAGTAGTGTGCGTTTTTCCCAGAAGAATCGCCCCCGCTTCTTGCGCAATCTTTATGCAAGAAGCATCTTCTCCTGGAATACGATCAGCAAATATGCGTGAACCAGCTGCAGTCTTGATTCCGGCAGTATCAAATATGTCTTTTGCACCATAAGGCACACCCTCAAGAGCTCCTCTGCCTGAGGCTTTTTTATCAGACTTCGAGGCTAATGATAAAGACTCTTCAAATAGTAACGTTGCCCAAGCTTGAAAAGATGGTTCTGTCTTCTCTATACGCCGATGAATAGACTGCATAAGCTCTACAGCGGAAAGTCGCCGGGAGGCTATCTCTTCTACAGCCTCAGTTAAACTCAGTTCGTATGGCTCTGGCATTACTTAACGAGCGCGCTTAGTAAATCCAAATCGTATACGTTTGCCATTCCGAGTTTCGTCCTGCTTATTCATACGTTCAACAAACTGCTCGGTTGTTTCTACCGGTTTCTGCTTTTTTTCTTTTTTAATACGTGGCAAAGTTCTGACCTTTTATTTGATTAAGTGATTATACCAGCTAACTAGGAATTTAATTATATCGGAAAATGGCCAACTTCATTCCAATTGATCATGACATTACCTGTGCGTCTACAGCTTAAGCGTGTGATACTACCAGAGCCCAATCCTGTCAAAGACCAATACGCTTGGTCATTTAACCCTAATAACTTCACAACTAACGCTCGTAAAGCAGCCCCATGGCCAACAATTAATACATCGTCCTTAGCATGGTTTAATTGCAAGAAATCAGCAAACTTGGATAAACGATTCAGCAGATCCCGATATGACTCTCCTTTTGGAGGTGCGTAGTCAAGGTTCCGTTGGTCTTGATGTAGCCTTAATCCTTGGTCACTTGAAGACATTTCCTCCCAAGTCATACCCTCAAAATCACCGAATGATACTTCCCGCAACATGGGGTCAATGCGTACTTCGGGTGGATTTGTCTTGCTGCCTGCGATTATTATTTCTGCTGTTTCGGTAGCACGAACCAAATCACTAGAATAAATAAAATCGAAATGAACTAACGCAAGTCTTTTTGCAGTGAATTGCAATGCGTTACGACCGGGCTCGTGAAGAGGAATATCAGTGTGCCCTTGCACACGACGCTCTGCATTCCATTTCGTTTCTCCATGCCTAACAAAATACCACTCAGCCATAATTACTTTGCTAAAGTCCTAGGAGTAGGTTCACTGTTATCAATTATGGCATTGCTACCGTCCCACCACGAAGTGAGGTTATCTAATTCATCAATTTCACTAGTAGATAATTTCCAATCGAGTGCTCGCAAGTTTTTTTCAACATGCTCTGGCTGATCAAATCCAGTTAGTGTAACTGCGACTTCATGGTGTGAAATAACCCATGCAAGTGCCAATTCATACAGTGAATGCCCTCTCTGATGAGCGAATTCTTCTAATACTGGAACCAATCGATCAACTCTCTCGGATCGCATTCTAGTCACTATACCTGTAGGGACTTTGGCTGCTCGACTGCCGACTGGGTATGGCTTTCCAGGTTCATATATACCAGTGAGCCATCCCCCTCCTAGAGGGAAATACGCCAACAATGACTTCCCATGTTCTCTGCAAAAAGGTATCAATTCTAATTCCGGGTGACGATGGAGCAAACTGTAGTGATTTTGACTTGATTCAAACTCTGGCAATTTATTTTGCCTCGAAAATTGAAGCTCTTCAAGCCATCTCCAAGAATATGTATTGCAGTTACCTAGGTATCGAACTTTACCTTCCTCAACCAATTCATTTAAGGGCCCAAGAAGTTCGTCATGTGGGACATCTGGTGTGGAAAAGTGGACCTGAAATAGATCAAGGTAATCCGTTCTAAGCTTTGTAAGTGCCTCTTCGCAACGGTCATAGATCCTTTGGCGTGGTGACTTGCCTTCGAGGTTATTCAAATTGAATTTCGAAGAGAGGATAATGTTCTTCCTGAATCCTTGAACTGCTTTCCCCAAGAATATTTCGCTCTGCCCTTGGCCGTATACGTCAGATGTGTCAAAAAAATTAATACCCATTTCATACGCTTTTTCAATAACCTGCGCAGATTGAACTTGATCTAGCAATGGGGGACCAAACGGGTAACCTCCAGTGCCAATAACTGAAGCCTTTAAATCAGTTTGGCCGATTTTTCTATATTCCATATTAATCCAACCTTTGAGTAGATCCTGGAAAAACAAGAGACTTGATTACAACTGGAACTGCACCAGAAGATTGTATAAGTTCACCAATGTCAATGTAATCAAATTCTCTCAGTTCAAGCCCGTCTATTGAAATAACCGGGTTTGGAAATTGGACTTCTTCAACCAGATGCAGACCTAGTAGTCCGCCAATGTCCCCATCACTTATTAAAACAATAGGGTTGCCGTTACTGACTACTTCTTGCATCCCATTCACTACTCCTCGAGTGAAGTCATTCAACCTTGCGAATGTAGCAGAGCCTTTCCAAGCAAAGCTTATTGCGATTGGAGTGCTTGAGCTAAGCAAATCCAAACGAGCAAGTGCGACTTTGGTCAATTCAGAAATCGAATTGCGATCGATCTCTTCATCAGCTTGCAATCCATAATCCGGCGTCATAACAGGAACATTCCTTATGGGCACTGCATCAAGTGGAGAGATCAATATTGTGCTACCGCTAACTTGAACTGTGTACTGCGACGCGCCCACTACAGTAGCTCTAATCCCCGCATTGGGAACCATAATCATCGCCCCAAGTTCCGCTATCTCTTTGCGAACTGCAGACGCTATCAATGAACCCAAATCTCCAAAATTAGATGTCTCTCTCCCATAGATGAATTCAGATACACCTCCAGAAAAAATTACTGTGTCAATTTTTCCTTCAAACGTTAACTCTGGTAGACGTAATAATTTTTTCGTTTCTTCAGAAACACCTCTCAGCGAAATTACTTCCCTCAAGCGATCCATCATTTTTGCAACAATTATCTCTCGCTGTTCTAATGAAATCGCTGTGCCAATTGCAATTTCAACACCGGCTTCTTTTGCAAAAAATTTGCCGGCCTCTTCAATTCGTGTGATAGAACCATCCTCATCAAAAGCTAGGATGCGTGCACCAACATCTATTGCTGTAACTTCTAATGCCTTTCCGTTTCGGCAAATAGTGATTTTGCTAGTCCCTCCACCAATATCTATGTTCATAACTACGCCAGATGTTTTCTCAGACTCCTCCACTGCACCAGAGCCATGTGCAGCCATAGTTGCTTCCAGTCCGTCTCCCGCGCTGACTGCCACAAATTTCCCTGCTTCTTCAGCAAAAATTTCTGCAATTGAACGTGCATTATGTCGCTGGACTGCAACTCCAGTCAGAATTAATGCCCCAGTATCAATCTGGTCTCGCTTCAAATTGGCAAGGACATATTGCGAATTAATAAATTCTCCTAAGGCATGCGCGTCGATAGTCGTGCCGTCTTCGGTATATGGAGTAAGTAATATTTCTGACTCTCGTAAAATCGTACGCTTTACAATCACGTACCTAGTATTTCTTCTTTCTAGTTCAAGTTCAGAAAAAACCAAATGTGAAGTAGAAGAGCCAATATCAACTCCTACGCTAATAAGGTGGAGTTCTTCTTCACCAATAAATGAACGTTCGGTTCCCGTAAACCCTCCAAGTGGCTGGGTCATATTCCTCCAAAATAATATCTTGCTTATTTGCTTCTAAATCTTACGCTATCTGGTGAGAAATGATGATACATAAGGTTGACAGTGAGCCTACTGCTAAATATTGTTCATAGAATAATAAAGTCCCGATTAACAGGAGGCTCAATAGTTATGCGACTTATCACTCCATTTCTGGTGCTAGCCGCAACCATGCTGGTACTGGTTGGATGCGGTGGAGACGATCCAACGCCCACTCCAGCACCTGCTAAAGCTGCACCCGCTGCAGCAGTGGCCACACCTACACCCGCCCCTGCACCAACACCTACACCTCGAGGAGTGGTACGTAAGCCTGCTGCTACACCCACACCTACGAAAGCCTTTGATGCGGAGGCACATTTCAAAGGACAGCGTGTGGTGATTAACGTAGGGTTCTCGCCTGGTGGAGGATATGACACCTTCGCCCGCCTAATGGGTAGATATTTACCAAAGCACTTACCTGGAAACCCTTCATTTGTGGTCCGGAATATACCGGGAGCAGGAGGGGAAAGAATATTTCGTGAGACACTTGCGGATTCAGCCCCTGACGGATTTGCCGTTGGTGTTGCACATCCAAGATTTTTCAAACGAGAATTAGTTGGAACTGACGTACCCAACTTAGATATCAATACTGTGAAAATCCTTGGAACAGCGTCAGCAGTATCGGTAGTTAACGCAATGTACGCCTTTAAAGATTACGCCCAAAGCTGGGAAGACGTATTAGCAAAAGGATCTCCTGCTAAGGTTGGAGCTACTGCCCCTGGAGATACTGGTGGAGTGGGAGCATCTTTCGTTGAGTTAGTCGGAGGTCCCATCAAAAACGTATATGGGTACGGCGGGACATCTGAAATAGCCGCAGCCTTTGACCGCAGGGAAATCGACCTATCATCTAGAGGGGACCCTGACACAGCTAAAAGCTTATTCCCCCGATGGGTTGAAGAAAAGAAAATTGTTCCAGTATTCCGATGGGGAACAGAGCCTGAAAACGACGCAGAATTCACGAATTATGTCCAAAACGAACTTGGTGCTAGTATTCCACCTCATTTATTTGACGTGATTGAACTCTCTGATGCACAAAAGGCCTTGTTCAACGTAACAGAAACAATAAATGACAAGATGAACAGGCTATTTATAATGCATCCTGATACTCCAGAGGATCTGTATAGGATCTGGGTTGATGCATTCAAAGCTACAGCTGCAGACCCAGAGTTTTTAGCAGCTGCCAAACTGCTGGGTAGAGAAGTAGGGTATGCGGGACCAGACGAGATGAAAACGATACTTGCTCAAGGTACCGAAGCGCTTAAAGACCCTGTACTACGTGAAGGATTTATTTCCCTTGCGGGAGTGAAATAAGACAAACAAGAAGGGCTCCTCAAAATGAGGAGCCCTTCTGTTATTTATACAACCACTTAAGTTAATTCAAAGTAGCCTGCACACTTAATTCTACGTTTCCTTTTAGAGCGCCCGATATCGGGCAGCCATCTTTTGCCGCTTCTGCAGCTGCTTCAAAACCAGCTTGATCAAGACCAGGTACAGTCCCAATCACTTTTAGATCACTACAGCAAACTTTCCATCCACCTTCAATTTGCTCAAATGTAACCGTGGCATCAACCTCGAGCTTGGAAGGTGGTGTACCCGCCCTCCCTAAGCCGGCAGAAAGCGCCATTGAAAAGCAGCTTGCATGAGCAGCTGCAACAAGCTCTTCAGGGCTTGTGCTGCCACCAGGCTCTTCAGTCCTTGCTTTCCAAGACACTGAAAGTTGGTCAAATGCACCTGAAGTAGATGCAGTCACCACTCCTTTTCCTGATAATAAATCTCCATCCCAAACTGCATGCGCAGAACGTGTTGCTGCCATATTCCCTCCAAAAAATTAATATTCAACTGACCTGTAGAAGTATCATTTGCAATACACCAAAAGGTCAAACGCTGGTAGTTTACTGGTTCTTTTGCAAAAGGTGTGAGTATTCCTTGAATAGCTTCTCAACTTTTGGTGAAATAACAATTTGGCAATAAGGTTGAGAAAAATTCATTTGGAAATACTGTTGATGGTAATCCTCAGCAGGGAAAAATTTGTTTAGCGGAGCCACATCAGTAACTATTGGTGCTGGCCACCATTTTTCATCTGTTACCCGTTTAATAGCGTCTAGTGCCAACTGCTTCTGCGATTCAGTCTCGTAAAAAACTGCCGATCTATACTGAGTACCAACATCTGCACCTTGCCGATTCAATGTAGTTGGGTCATGAAATGCAAAAAAAAGATCAATCACAGTTTGATCTGAAATCAAACTGTCCTCATAAGTAATCTGTATTGCTTCAGCGTGGCCAGTGTTGCCAGTACAAACCATTTGATAAGTGGGTTGATCTACATCTCCACCGCAGTAGCCCGACACTACTTGTTCAACCCCATTGAGTCGCTCGTAAACAGCCTCCAAGCACCAAAAACATCCACCTGCTAAAGTAATTTTTGACTTCATGATTCCTTTTATCCCCTACACAAAAGCAAGAGCCTTACTCCTCGCCACGCGGCCAGGAAGAGCACCTGTATGTATCCCATTCTTCAATAGAATTTCCCCATTCACAATTGTAAATAAAACTCCTATCGCTTCTTGCTTTAATCTGGTCAATCCACCAGGTAAGTCATCCACTTCCTCAGGTTCCAAAGCACCCACTGTATCAGGGTCAAAAATAACTATGTCTGCATTAAATCCTGGGCGTATCAGGCCTCGATCATACAATCCATATATAGAGGCCTGCATAAACGTTAGCTTTCTTACAGCTTCCTCTAATGAAAGGGCTTTTTCTTCACGAACCCATCTACCAAGGACCATTGTGCTGTACCCATAACCTGCCTCAAAAACTACATGCGCTCCAGCGTCAGATAAGCCTATCAAGGTATAAGGACTGGATATCAACGCAGCCATAACTCCACCGTCAGCTCCCTGCTGTGAATTTTGCAGCCCTGTCCCCAGTTCTTCATCTACCATCAATTCTAAGAAGGCATCTAATACCTCTTTCCCTTGGGATTGAGCCATTTCAGCAATGCTCATACCTTGGAAATGACGATTGGCCTCTTTCAATGTTCTGGTAATTAAAATACGATCCCATTTAATTGGTAATGCGCCGATCGGCAAATCATCGCCATCAACTGCTTCTTTCTTCAAAGCATCTCTTAGATCCATATCATTAAAAGCAGCTATTTTCTCCTGTACTGTACCAAGCATTATTGGTCGCCACGTTGGGAGTCGGTCAAAAATTTGCGCATTTCGCATTGTGAAACGCTGTGCTGAAGGGCGGGGATTCACAACCGGGTATACTTGGTACCCTTCGCTTATCCGCTTCTCCACTAGATCAAGATGCATTTTCCATCTATCGGGTTCGTTTGAATTATGAACGATTTGATTGTATACAACCGGTCTATGTGAAACTTCACCAAGCCTTGTCGCAAACCCATCTCTAATTTCTAATGGGTACGCAGCCCCGCATTGGATGACTCCTGCCCCAACATCTTTGAGCGCAGTTGCAAGCTCATATAACTCTTCTACGGGAGGTACAATTCCAGGAATAGGTCGGCCCAATAAATCCATATGCCCACGATTGCGATTAAATGAGATCCCTAAAGCTCCAGCCTGAATAGACTCTCTGAGTAAATCTTTCATTTGCGATAATTCAGCTTCAGTAGCTATCTCACGTTCATAAGCATCTTCACCCATAACCCAGCGTCTTATAGCTGAGTGACCAACAAGTGAACCCGCATTAATACCAAGATTTTGATCAATAAAATCTAAATACTCACCAAAGGAAGTCCATTCCCAAGGTATTCCTTCTTTTAAGCTTTCCATCGGAATAGCCTCAACTCTCGAAAGCATCATAGCGAGGTCTTCGCGATCTTCAGGCTTAGTAGGTGCCAGAGTTAGCGAACAATTGCCAAAAATTACGGTTGTAACACCGTGTTGTGGAGAAAAAGTACATAACGGATCCCAAGTAACCTGAGCATCAAAGTGACAATGGTTATCAATGAAACCAGGTGCTACGACTAAGCCAGAAGCATCAATTACTTGGCGAGCAGATGTCCCAAGGTGGCCTATGTCAGTTATTCGTCCTTCTACAATGCCAACATCCGCAATAAATGAAGGCATCCCTGAACCATCAGCAATCCGACCATTTTTTATCAGTAAATCGTACATATTCCCTCCTGTAAGTACGTTTCACCAACTATCCCAATCAGGCTCAAAGACTACTCCGAGTGGCGAGTTCCAGCAATACAAATAGAGAATGCTAATCCCAGCGAGTTTTGGGGCGGGTTTCCAAAACCCCGTCCACATACATGTCTACTTTACCTTGAGGGAAACAAATGCAATTTTGAATCGCAGAGACTTCCGGGATCGGATTGTTATAAACCCAAGCTATATCCTCAATGGATTCTTCTTCGTTCTTAAAGTCATAGTATTGCGCCTCACCTTTGTAAGGTGAAGGAATTTTTCGAGAATTTTGCGCAAGGTATGAAGTTATCACGTCGGATAATGGAATATAAAAACGCCTTGGGAGACCCGTCTCTACGAGCAAAATTGGACTAGTAGTTTTAGCTACGAGCAGTGAATTTATATAGATTTCAATTAGGCGATTACTACGAAGACAATCGACCCTTGTGTAAGGATCTTTGACACCGAAAAACACCTGCTCATTTTCCTCAAACCAAGCATCCACTTTGCTCCAATAGAATGCAACATACCCGCGAATATCAAGGCAGTCTTCAAGCGGTTCCGAATAGCACCACACCGCGTCTTCACTGAATGAATCCCCAACTCTGATGCTCCAATACTGAGCATCCCCTTTGATTGGTCAATGCGTTGAGCGAATTGAGGTCTCCAAAAGTTCCATCCGGACATCACTAAAAGGGAAATAATAAACAGGCTGATGGTT
Source organism: Dehalococcoidia bacterium (assembly GCA_022449765.1). Lineage (NCBI taxonomy): Bacteria > Bacillati > Chloroflexota > Dehalococcoidia > Dehalococcoidia bacterium. The sequence continues at coordinate 37,513 of JAKUPZ010000006.1, forward strand.
TGTCTCATGCATTATGAGAACCCTGCTACTACTTGCAATTGTTTCTCCCGCAAACTCCACTCGGATTTTCTTAGAAGTGGGCTCCATAAATGCCAAGTGCTCATTTATCCCTTGAGCGTTTGCACTTAATGCCCTGAAAGCTTGTGTCATGCTGACCTCCCGAAGCTAAAGAATACTGAAAAACATGCAGGAAACCTGCAGTCACGATATATTATCGCTATAACCCGAGGTAAAGCGAATGATAGAACTAGAAACTGGGGCTTGGGCTGCCCTGGCGCTTGGATTTTTATTGGGCCTAAAGCATGCTACTGACGCGGATCATGTAGTAGCTATTTCTGTGATCGCAAAAGAAGAGGCCAGCGCATGGAAGGGAATTTGGGTAGGGTTATCGTGGAGCCTAGGCCACACAACTCCTCTTTTTGTTTTAGGAATCATTATCCTTTTATTAAAAGAGGCAGTTTTAACGCATTACGTTAATTTCGCACCAACTCTAGAGCTTTTTGTAGGCTTCATGTTGCTTTTCCTAGGGTTCCAAGTGTTCTATAACCTCCAAAGAGGGACCCTTCACCTACACCAACATGAGCATGACGGACAATCCCACTTACATGTTCACGCGACCCATGCTACTGAAATCGAACCGATAAAAATCTCTACCCATAATTTTTGGAGTATGAGCAAGCCTTCCTTTCGAACGAAATCGTACGTTATTGGGGTAATCCATGGACTTGCGGGTAGTGCGGCAGTAATGCTTGTACTTCTTCCTCAAATAGAGTCTATTTGGGTTGGAGTTGGTTATTTAGTGATGTTTGGAGTAGGAACATGCATATCAATGTGTGCAATAACAATAGCGCTTAGTGTTCCTTTTGCGCTCACTGCCAACGCAAAAAATTTCAATACTTACATTGCGTTCATAGCGGGGCTAGCCAGCACAGCGTTCGGCTGCGTAATAATTTATGGATATTTCTCTTAGCAAATTCTTATTCTGATTCTTGAGTAAGGATTTACTTGGCATGAATGTCATTCTTCAATGGCGGGGTCAGAAGCGAAAATTGCCCAGGCGTATCGATAACTTTTTCAGCTTCAACAAACTCTTCTAAAATTTCACCCTCACCAGACAATGTTGCTTCCACTGTGTTATTTACAACAATATTGGTAAATGGTCCTCGCGGAATACCTTCATAACCTGGATAATCAAAGCTTTCACATGGAGCAATAATTATTTCGTTTTGAGAAGCATCTCGATACGTATTCATCGGATCTTCCCCTTCTTGAACTAATCGCATTTGCTCTTCGAGAAGCCTGCGATACATTATGACTCCAATATCTCCAACGCCTAACCTTTCGGTAGTTCGATCAGTAATGCTTCCTTGGATAATCCAAGCAACTTGATCCTGACCAATTACATAGTCACGTCGAATTTTTCCTAATTCGTCAAAGGGCTCAAATTTTTCATGTGGGATATAGTCGGTTGATTCCTCACCCGAACGTAACGCGCGCCACTCAAGCATGAAATGTAGTGTATGGGTATCATCCACCGGTACTCTGCATTGCAAATCTTGTCCGATTCTCAAAATATTAGGGAAAAATATAGGATGACCCATTTTCCAATGGTCGCTTTCCTCAGTCTCGTCTCCAACTAGTCGTCGCTTTATAATCCCATAATCTGTAACTTCAAACCCAATTTTTTTATGATCTGCTCCTCTACCGCCAATTTGCCTGTTCCAGCTATCGCGCTGCTCTATCGGCATTAATTTATTCATTTGCCAGCCACCCCAATAACGATGAAGCCATTGAAAGTGAAGAGGGTCCATTGAATTTTCCATACACTGTAACCAATTACAGGGAAGTTCAACTGACCAAGTTGTGCGAACACCAGGCCAAACCAACATATCGTAATTGGGCAAAAGGGGAGCAGGCGTAGGCCCTAAGTAAAGCCAAATAACCCCAGCTATTTCCTGAGCTTTATAGGCCTTAATTCTCACTTTTTCTTTGAATTTTGAACCTTCAGGTTCTGAAGGTTGATCAACGCACTGACCATTCTCATCGAAAATCCACCCATGATAGGCACATCGGATACCGTTTTCTTCAGGAACCCCATATGCCAGACTTGCTTTTCGATGGGCACATGACGGTTCGATTACACCTACTACTCCCTTTGTAGTTCGGAATAAAACTAGATCCTCGCCTAATAATCTAATTTCTTTAGTAGGATTGTCCAAATCCAATTCTGCACTAGCAGCTATTGGGTGCCAGTATCGACGCATAAGCTCACCCATAGGAGTACCTGGTCCTACCTGCGTTAGACGGTCATTCTGCTCTTGGGTAAGCATTTTCCCTCCAGTGAAAATTCAGATTTTCTATTAGAAATATTAACTATTTTAAGAAGAGATGGAAATCCCTAAAACAATATAGTTCATATGTGGTATTTTATCCGAAATAAGCTTTGCTTGCGTCTCGCTAGTTAAAGGAAGGCACGTAAATGTTGAGGCAATCTGATAATGAATTATTGACACGAGTAGGGCCAGGTACTCCCATGGGGGAACTCATGCGAAGATATTGGATTCCTGGCATCTTGTCATTTGAAGTAGTTGCTGATGGTAAGCCCCATCGTACTAGGCTACTGGGCGAAGACCTCTTGGTAATGCGTTTTAGTTCAGGGCAAACAGCAGCTATGGTCCCTTCGTGCCCTCACCGAGGAGCATCTTTATTTTTTGGTAGAAATGAACAAGAAGGCATTAGGTGTGTTTACCACGGTTGGAAGTTTGATGAAGAAGGGCATTGCATAGACATGCCGTCAGAACCACCTGAATCGAATTTCAAGAGCAAGGTAAGTATCAAAACATATGCGACTAGGGAAAGGAACGGGGTTATCTGGGTATACATGGGCCCTAAACAAGACACCCCACCAGATTTACCGGAGCTCCAGTGGAACTTGGTGCCTGAAGCACATTGCTATCTCACAAAGCGAGTAGCTCAAAATAATTATATGCAGGCAATGGAAGGCGAAATTGATTCCTCGCATTCAGGGTTTTTACATTCAAGATTCGTCGATCCTTTTTCCGGGACGGAGCGTACCGGTGGTACTTATCAACAAGGTCTAGTTTACAAAATGAATGACCGACATCCACGCTTCCAAGTACTAGATACTGATTATGGAGTGTTAATTGGTGCACAACGTAACGCTGAAAAAGACTCTTACTACTGGCGTATCACACAATTCTTATATCCATTCCACACTATTATCCCTCCTTATGGCGATAACCCTGCGTTCAGTGGGCATGCATGGATCCCAATGGATGACGAGCATACGATTGCACTTTGCTTTACTTATCATCCAACTGAAGAATTAAGCCCCACTATGATAAGAGGCCTGCAGAACGGGCCAAGGGAAGGTCAAGAAGGATTACATCCTACGGTACATGCATTTCTTCCACCTTCTAGCAAGCCTGAGGCGAATTGGTGGCCGAAGCATCATATCGACAACGATTTCAATATTGACTGGGATATACAAAAGGAAATTCAATATACGGGACTTCCAGGCACCTGGGTACAGGATTCAGGTATGCAAGAAACCATGGGGACTATAGTCAATCGCGGAAATGAGCATCTTGGCATCAGTGATAGTGCCATTATCAGAACTCGAAAGGCACTCATACGCGCAGCAAAGCTACTGAATGAGCACGGAATAGAACCCATCTCTGTACAGAATCCAACTGGGTACAATGTGCGCTCAGCTGCAGTCGTTCTAGCCCGAAGCGAAAACTGGGTTGAGGGATCAGAATATTTTAGGCATGCTTCTAGTAGCGTGAATTACTCAGCGGTGTAGCTAACTGTCAAAATCTAGAGTAGGAACCTGGTGATTAAGCATAACTTCTTTTCTTGACCCCGCAGACTCAATCATTGCAAGGCACACTTCCATTGTAGCTTTTGCCCATCGACCATCATGTATCACTTTCTTCTTGGAAAAAATTGCGTGGTAAAGCTCTTCAATAACCGCGCCTCTTCCTTGTAACCCTACCCAAGGTTCTGGGCTAACTAACTGAAATCCATCATCCGAATAAACACCTACGCCATCAGGTAGCATACGAAGATCACCATTATTACAAGTGACAATGAAAGAACCCAATTCTCCTTGCAATAGAGATCCAGATGTTTGGGGTTTAGCAGAGCTGAAAACAGAGTTAATCCCACCAAATCCTGTATCTACGCGCATCGCCACTTCGCCTTCAGCATCGACTGCGGAGGATAGAATTCGCTTAGTAGAACCGTATTGGGTAGATTTTTTGGGGCCTTGATTGTTGGATAATTCAGACGATTCAAAATGATCATAGCCACTATAGGTTAGTGTTGCCGATACCCCGTTATGAAACTCCAAAAAGGCATTACAACTTCCTTCTGTATGTCGAAGTGGATCCAAGTCATACATTGATGCTTTCACACTTCGTGCCAATCCTCCCGCTATGAAACGAATAGCATCCACTTGATGAGGTATCTGGTTGTACATGATGCCTCCACCAAGCTTACTGACAAGTTCCTCGGGTCTTCGCGGGCGGTACAGAAAATCGGTATATGCGGTAGCACTCATAAATGCGAGTTCCCCAAATTCTTTCTCAACAACAAGCTTTCTCATTTTTTGTACTACTGGATTGAAGCTCGCGGTATGACCCACAATTAAATGAACTCCCAAGCGTTCCGAAGCGGCTATCATGGCATCACAGTCGTCCATCGAAAGTGCCATCGGTTTTTCTACAATTGCATGTTTTCCGGCTTCGGCAGCCATTAAAAAATGCTCGACATGTAGCGCATGTGGCGTTGCAATATAAACTGCATCGACCGAATTACTGCTGCATAAATCTGCTGCATTTTTGTAGGCTTCACCCCCGAATTCAGATTTGAATTTTTCCAAATGCTGAGGGTATAAATCAGCAGCAGCAGTGACTTGGACATTAGGGTGCTGAGCCAAGGCTGTTAACATCCCCGATCCCGCGCGTCCTAACCCAATAACACCAATGCGTAACTCTTGCCTTTTCATTTCACTTTTTGTCCATCTATTCTTAATCAAGACTCTTATTTTTAGTGGGGAGAAGAATTGGCTGCCCCGTTAGGATTCGAACCTAAGTCAACAGATTCAAAGTCTGCTGTGCTACCACTGCACCACGGGGCAAAGTCAAAAGCACATTCTACTCTTAATTAAGCCATGGCGTCATCACCCTTAATCAATTGAAATAGTCGGCGAAAATGAAGTTTTAATCCAAATTGAATTCTGGATATTTGCCACTAGTGGGCCATTTTCCTCAGATTTTGCAAATGCAGTTGCTAATTCGGGATCTTTTCGGAATTCTGCCCATTTTGATAGGCGTTCATTATCATCTTCCCATTCAAGGATGTAATGAAGCTTCGTGTTGTCTCCGATTCCTTCAGTCCAGTAGCCCAATGGTCGAAACCCGTACTTCAAAAACATTTGATGCGTTGTGTCTTCAAACCGTTTCGCAAGAGCACGCAGTTTTCCAGGCATTGCAGTGTATGTACGCATTTCATAAATCATTATTTATTTCCACTTCTCACTTTAATTTTCCCACATGCTCGGCTGCGTTATGTTGAATTTTGAGGGCAAACTCATACCCAAATGTTCATATGCAGCACGTGTAAGCGTTCTCCCTCTCGGTGTCCTATTCAAAAAACCTAATTGAATTAAATAAGGTTCATAGACGTCCATGAGAGTATCCGATTCTTCACCAGTAGATGCCGCCAAAGTATCGATGCCTACAGGGCCTCCGTCATATTTTTCAGCAATAGTGGTTAAAAGCCGGTGATCAATTTCATCTAACCCCAGATGGTCCACTTCAAGCAGTCCCAAGGCTTGCGATGACACTTCTTGTGTGGCACGTCCATCAGCTCTAACTTGAGCAAAATCTCTTACCCTTCGAAGTAGCCTGTTTGCTACTCGCGGGGTTCCTCGTGATCTACGAGCTATCTCAGTGATTCCACCTTGATCAATCTCTAAAGTCATAATGCCGGCTGATCTTCTAACTATAGATTCCATAGCCGATTGATCATAATAATCCAATCTATATACTGTACCGAATCGGTCCCTTAGCGGGGCACTAAGCATTGAATACCTTGTGGTCGCACCGATCAAGGTAAATGGCTCTACTTTCAGGTTTATGCTTTGTGCCTGAAGACCTTTACCCATAACCCAAGACAAAGAAAAGTCCTCCATTGCAGGATATAAAATTTCCTCAACAACTTTTCCTAATCTGTGGATTTCATCAATAAACAGTACATCTCCGGCCTTTACCTGAGTAAGTAACGAGGCCATATCTCCTGGTCTTTCAACAGCAGGGCCTGCGGTGATACGAATATTAGATTGCATTTCAGCCGCAATAATACTGGCTAAAGTTGTTTTACCTAACCCTGGAGGGCCATAAAGTAATACGTGGTCAAGAGGTTCACCGCGCTGCTTAGCTGCGTCCATCCCAATAACTAAGTTATCCTTAACTTTGTCTTGGCCAACATAGTCCGATAGTTTCCGCGGGCGCAAGCCTCCCTCAGAATAAGAATCCTCATCATTTATGTTTCCTGAAACTATCCGATCAGTCATAGCAATTCCTGTATTCAGCAGAATGATTGTATATACGGCTTTAAGCAATGGGCAATGACATATTTCCATGAATTAGCTTAAGCTGCCAATTTGCTATTATTGAAGATACATTGCGGCTGACGAAAATGAGAGGTCTTTATGAGCGATCAGGAACTCAATCGATGGAAACAAAACACCTATGACCCTGCCAAGGCTAAATTTCCTGAGAGAAAGTCAAGTTTTCTATCAGAGTCTGAAATTCCAATTGAGCCGCTTTACTACGGAGAAAGTCCCGACGAAAAAATAGGGTTCCCAGGCGAATACCCTTATACCCGGGGGGTTCAGCCGTCTATGTACCGAGGTAGGTTCTGGACAATGCGTCAATACGCCGGGTTCTCGACGCCAGAAGACTCCAATTCAAGATATAGGCATCTACTGTCCCAAGGTCAAACTGGCCTTTCTGTGGCGTTTGACCTACCTACCCAGACGGGATACGACGCAGATCATAATATGGCTTATGGAGAAATCGGGAAGGTTGGAGTTCCCGTTTCTACTCTTGCTGATATGGAAATATTGTTTGATGAGATACCTCTCAGTGACGTGACCACATCCATGACGATTAACGCCACCGCACCAATGCTCTTAGCTCTCTACCTTGCAGTAGCACATAAGCAAGGGGTTCCTCATGAAAAAGTGGGAGGCACTACGCAAAATGATATTTTGAAAGAGTATATCGCTAGAGGCACTTACATTTTTCCTCCAAAGCAATCAATGCGCTTAATTACCGATATGTTTTCATACTGCGCTAAAGAAGTTCCTCTTTGGAATACTATAAGTATCAGTGGCTATCATATGCGAGAGGCTGGGGCAACAGCACCTCAAGAGTTAGCTTTCACACTCTCCAATGGAATGGCTTATGTACAAAGCGCGATTGATGCGGGGCTAAATGTTGACGAATTCGCGGATCGGCTTTCTTTCTTTTTCGTCGCGCACAATAATATTTTCGAGGAAGCTGCAAAATTTAGAGCCGCTCGAAGAATGTGGGCCGATATAATGAAAAATCATTTCAAAGCAAAAAATCCAAGATCATGGGTATTAAGATTTCATACTCAAACTGCGGGGGTTACTCTTCAAGCCCAACAACCTGAAGTCAATGTTATTCGAACCACGCTTCAGGCCTTAGCTGCCGTACTTGGTGGGACCCAATCACTGCACGTTAATTCAAAAGATGAAGCTCTTGGACTACCTACAGAAGAGTCAGCCACGCTTGCGCTTCGAACACAACAAGTGTTAGCCAATGAGTCCGGCGTAGCTGATACGATTGACCCTCTGGGGGGGTCCTATTTCGTAGAAAATCTCACCAATACTATCGAGCAACAATCGCGAGAATACATGGAAATAATTAATAAATTGGGCGGAGCAGTTGCAGCAATTGAAAAAGGATTTCAAAAAAAAGCAATCGAAGATTCTGCATACAAGCATCTAAAATTAGTAGAGAGTGGTGAAAGGGTAATTGTTGGAGTTAATGCCTTCACCAATGACTTCGATGAGCAGGTTAAACTACAAGTAATACCTAAAGATGCTGCGGAGCGACAGATAAAGCGTCTGAAACAAGTACGTGAAGAACGCGATAATTCAGCCTGTGAAGCAGCATTGAAGCGATTACAAGATTCTGCACGAAGCACAACAAACGTCATGCCTGCAATACTTGAGTGTGTTCAGGCTTACACCTCTCTTGGTGAAATTTGTGACACGCTAAGGAACGAATTTGGAACATACCGCTCGGAAGCTGCTAATTTGCTTTAGCCTCTGTTGACTATCAAGGTTAAGGTTTTCCGGGGATTGTTGTGCCATTTTACAGTGCTACAATGCGGTTAATAATTCCTGGGAGGAAATTATGCTTTCTGCATTAGATAATGAACGACTCACGCAAGTGGGGCCTGGCACTCCAATGGGTGAATTAATGCGCCGTTACTGGCATCCCTTCGCAGCTGCTACAGAATTAGACGGAAAACCGACTAAGTCCGTGCGTCTTTTGGGTGAAGACCTAGTCGTTTATAAAGATAAATCTGGAACTCTTGGGCTTATTGAGCGATTTTGTCCTCATCGAAGAGTCGATCTTTCGTATGGAATCCCCGAAGAAAATGGACTTAGATGCATGTATCACGGGTGGATGATGGACGAAACCGGGCAGTGCATTGAACAGCCCTTTGAAGAAACAGTAAGGCCTGACGGCAGATTTAAAGAAAAAGTTAAAGTTGCTGGATATCCAGTTCAGGAAATGGGAGGTCTCCTATGGGCATACATGGGTCCGACCCCTGCGCCCTTAATTCCAATGTGGGAACCGTTCACCTACGAAAACGGTTTTTCTGACATAGGGATAGCTGAGCTTCCATGCAATTGGCTGCAATGCCAAGAAAACTCGCATGACCCAGTTCATCTTGAATGGTTACACGGATATTGGGGGGTCCAACAGCAACGTGAAAAGGCCGTAGCCCTAGGTGCAGAGGAAGATTTAAGCCCGATACTGCCACGTAACCACAAAAAAATAGGGTTTACTGAATTTGAACATGGAATAATTAAACGTCGTGTAGTAGAAGGTACAACCGAAGATGATCATGACTGGAAGGTAGGACATCCCGCATTATTCCCAAACATTCTGTTTGTGGGTGACGGGGTTAAATGCAACTTCCAATTCAGAACCCCCGTAGATGACGAAACTACTCTGCACATCACCTGGTTCTTCTACAAGGCAGCTCCAGGTACTACTCTACCTAAGCAGGAAAAAGTTCCGCATTTTATTGTTCCCATATATGACAATGCGGGGAATTTAATCCCGGATTTAGTCAATCATCAAGATTTCGTGGCATGGATAACCCAAGGTTCTAATGCAGATCGAGTGGGTGAAAAACTAGGGGAATCCGATAGAGGGATAATCCTGCTTCGCAAGCAACTCAGCGACCAAATGCAAATTGTCGAAGACGGCGGAGATCCGATGAATGTCATTCGCGATCCCAGTAAAAATAAATGCATTGAATTGCCCTTAGAAAGATGGCCTTCACTCCAAGAAGTGAGCAGGATATCCAAATATTTCACAGCGCAAGCGGGTGAAAGTGATCAACTAAAAGAAGATATCCAGTCAGTTCTCTCAAGCTGGGATCAACATGCCGAAGAAATTATTGCGAGCAATCGCGGATAAGGTTTTCAGAGGAGAAAAAGATGTCTAAAAATGGATTTTTGGTTTTCGACAGTGATATGCACATCATGGAGCCACCAGACCTTTGGCAAAAGTACATTGATGAAAAATACAAAGTGCATGCCCCTATAGGCCTAACATCTGAAAACGTAAGAGACCTAAGGGTTACTTGGCCTGAGGACGGCGATAAAGCCACGCCTGGTGGTATTAATAGATTGGGGCACAATTACGAACGTAATCAAAAACTCTATAAAACTGACTCTGAACGTGGATGGGTTTCCCAAGTACAACTTGAAGCAATGGACACTGAGGGCATTGATGTAGCAGTAATGTTTCCAAGCAGAGGATTAAGTGTGCTTACTCGCCCTAACATGGACACTGAGTTCGCTGCGGCTATAGCAAGGGCATATAACGACTGGATGTACGATTTTTGCTCGCTAGATCCTAACCGTATGTATGGGGCAGGAATGATTTCGGTTTATGACATCGATGACGCCGTCAAAGAAACCAGGCGGGCTGTAAATGAATTGGGCTTTAAAGCAGTTTTTGTTCGATCAAATGTTGTGATCGGAAAGCCATGGCATGATCCGTATTTCGAGCCCTTGTGGAATGTCCTTGAAGAGCTAGATATACCCATCGGGTTTCATGAAGCTACTGGGTCGATGTCTAAACAAGCAGGAGAGCATTTTGACAATTTCATGCTCAGGCGTATCTACTCCCAGCCCTTCGAGCAAATGATGGGTATGGGTAGTTTCATAGGCGGGGGAATATTGGAAAAACATCCTGAACTTAGAGTAGCGTTCTTGGAAGCCAATTGTGCTTGGCTACCATGGCTACTTTGGCGCGTAGAAGAGGCACATGAAAGAGAATTAGATGCTTACATGCCAGAGCTGACAATATCTCCAACTGAGCTGTTTAAAAGGCAATGCTGGGTATCTGTAGAACCTGATGAAGAACCGGCAAAATATGCCATCGACTACGTTGGGAGTGACCAACTTGTATTTTCTACTGATTATCCACATGGTGATTCCCGATACCCAGAGGCAGTTGATGCGTTCATGGAACTCGGGATTTCAGATGAGGACAAGCGAAAAATTTTATGGGACAACTGCGCAAGGTTTTACAAAGTTGAAGCGCCTATGCTTGCTGCACCCAAAGCCTAATCAATATTTTTTAGATACTAAAATAAAAGAAGGCAGCGTTGCTGCCTTCTTTTTGTTTTCCTGGAGGGGAAGACGGGATTTGAACCCGCGACCTTCTCCTTGGCAAGGAGACGCTCTACCCCTGAGCCACTTCCCCAAATACTAAAAACGTGGTGCCGAGGCCCAGACTCGAACTGGGGACACCAGCATTTTCAGTGCTGTGCTCTACCGACTGAGCTACCTCGGCCTGAGGGATTAATGCTACGAAGCAGTTTGTGTACTGTCAAGAAAATAGCAGTCAAACAAAATATGTATTAATTTGGCAAACCTGGTCCAGCTGTTCGCTTTCGGGTCTCCAAGCTAACAAAGGTTTCCGTTTGCCTCACTCCTTCAACAGTACCAACTTTATGATGCAAGAATGAAGCAAGGGCCTCAGAGCTAGCCAGATTTACCCAAATGAAAATGTCATAGCTGCCAGTTGTAATAGCTACATGCTCCGTTTCAGGCAAGTTAACCAACTCATTTGCAACGCCTTCTACACGTGAGGGGTCTACTTGAAGGCCTATAAAGGCGGATGTGTGAAAACCCAATTGCTCAGGTTCAGCCATAGCTAGCACTCTGATAATTCTATCCTCAAGAAGCTTCGAAAGCCTGCGCCTTACAGTCCCTTCGCTGACTTCTAGCTGGCGTGCCATTTCAGCATGTGTCGCCCTACCATCAATTTGCAGGATTTCTATTATCTTTCTATCTAACTCGTCCAGGATGCACCTCTAGGTACGATGAGTTGAACCAAAGCAACCCTATACTGGGCAGGCTTTAAGGTCAAACCATATAAAAGTCACTGTGCCGTGATAGTTTGCCCGCCATCAACTACTAACGCATGCCCCGTTACGTAAGAAGACTCATTCGAAGCCAGAAAAAGTACGCAATATGCAACTTCTTCCGAGAGTCCCAAGCGGTGTAAACCAGCGACGCGCTTTTCACTGGCGATTTTCTGCTCTTCCGTCACTTGACGAGCTCTTGGGGGATATTCTCGAACGCGATTGGTTTCTATTGGCCCAGGGCAAACGCAATTGACTCTGATCTCTGGCCCATAATCAATAGCTAATTGGCGAGTAAGGTTAATTATTCCTGCCTTAGTAGCGCTATATGCAGGATAGTTAGGACTAGCCAAAATACCTAGACTGGATGCGGTACAAACAATATTGCCATGACCCTGTCTCATAAAAATTGGTAGTGCAGCGCGGACTCCATGAAAAATCCCATAAAGATTTAATTGAACAACGTGATCCCATGCTTCCTCAGACATTTCGTGTATTTTCTGCCGGACTCCTGTACCTGCATTTAAAAACAAAATATCAAGTCCACCAAATTGTTCGCTAGCCGTTTTCACCATTGCTAAACAGCCAGATTCTTGGCTAACGTCCTCGCATACAAAGACTGCTTCACCGCCATCGTTGCTTATCAATTGATCGATTCTTGGGTTTCCTCGCTCCGCAATATCAACACAGACAACTTTTGCCCCTTCAAGTGCAAAAAGCCTGGCAGTGGCTCGCCCTATACCACTATCTGCACCCGTAACAATCGCGACTTTACCATGAAGTCGGCCAAGGCCTGCCATCATGCGCGGGTGCTCATCAGCTAAATCGGCCATATCCCCTCCTCATTGGTGTTCAAGTGCCAATTATCACGCCATAAGCATCAACACTTACTTTTGCGTTCTCCCGTCACCACGTGGCTGAAATATTGAACCTGCTCCTGGCAAATTTGCAGGAGTTGACTTTTTCCCTCGCCCTACTCCTAATACTTGCCCTTTGGACAAAAGCCCTAAAGAGGATACTGCCGCACCCAAAAGAGCGACTTTCTTTAAAAAGCCCCTACGCGATACATTGCCTTGGGGCGAAGAAACTGTTTGGTCTGACATAGTGTCTCCTTGATACAGACTATTGTAGATTTATCAGAATCATTTTCAAGGCCAAAAAGTGATTGTTTAAAAGATTTCCTTAAGCAAGTTTACCTGATTTCCATCAGTATTTACGGATACAAGACTCACTTTAAATTCCATATGCGAAATTCGTCACAAATAGGTGTTGACACCCCCACTACGCTGGTTTAACGTGAGCGTGTGGTTGATGTAATGTCAACTATACCCCGCCAGTAAGTAATGATCGCAGGGATCTATAATTCAGATGTCGCGAGATTAGGTGTCAATGACTGGTCCAGATCCGAATTACATATCTCTAGAAAATTGGGATGCTTTAAGCAAGCTACTTGCATCACTATGGCTGATTCTTGGAGCAGCTCTTGGATTTGCAGCTTCTATGCTTTTAGCTCATGGAATGATTCCATCGTTAGCTGCATCCAGAGATATTCCCCAAGCCATTGCAAAAAAGATGCGTGCGCCACTTTACGCTGCCGCGCTTTTCTTTGCAGGTATGGCCGCTTATGCCATCTATCTATTTATAGACAGGCTTTTTGTAATTCCTGATATTTTCAATCGAGGTGGTCAGTAGCCACTTAGGCCATTTTCTTTAATGAATACACTTACCAAAATAGTGATCCCAGCAATTGGACTAGCCGTAGCCCTGCTGCTTGCGTTTGTAGCATATTTTGTTCTGCAATCCTGGTGGAGTCAGCCGCCTGCGGTCTTAGGATTTGGCGACGGGCCAGAACAACCCATTGCCTTTCCTCACCAAGTGCATATCAATGTTGCAGGACTGGACTGTCAGTTTTGCCATAGGACAGTCTCTGCCGAAGAGACTGCTGGTATTCCTGCGGTCAATCAATGCCGTTTCTGCCATGATTTTGATCGGATAACTGGTGCAAAATCAGAATCGTCTTCTGCAGAAACTGAGATCAAAAAACTAATTGGTACTTTGGGCGAAACGCCGGATCCTGTAAATTGGGTTCGGGTTCACCGTCTGCCAGATCATGTGCAATTTCTCCATGCTCCACATATCCAACAAGGATTTTCCTGCTCCACATGCCATGGTGATATTGCAAGTATGAAAGTTGTAGAACAAGTTAGAAATCTAAAAATGAGGGATTGTGTCGACTGTCATCGCGAAAATAGCGCGCCTACAGACTGCACAACCTGTCATTATTAGGAAGGTAAATGGCACTTTCGCGTAGACAATTCTTAAAATGGGCAGGAGCTACAAGCCTAGGAGCAGTTATATTCAATGGCTGTCGTGTTCCTGATCATGAAATTCAAGTGCAAAGCCCAGTGGAATTGCCTGAGGATCTTGTTACTGGAAGAGATAATTATTACGCAACGACTGTAAAACTTGGAGCTGCAAGCGAAGGGCTTCTAGTTAGGGTTATGGAGGGTCGCGCTAAGAAAATAGAAGGCAATCCTGATTACCCCATGAATACTGGTAAGCATGGGATTCGCTCGGAATCTCTGCTTCAGGCTTTATACCACCCAGACCGCATAAAACACCCAATGGTGCGGATCGCAAAAGGCGGTCCATTCCGTAAAATTGAATGGCCAGAGGCTATTGAACGCCTCTCTACTATCTTAAAAGAGGCTGCTCCTGAATCAGTTATCCTTGCAACCCCTCCATTGAGAGGTCAGCTTGCTGATGTTGTTGCGACTTTTTCAGATTCATATGGATCAGAGCATGTTGCATTCGACACGTTAGGAGATTCAGTCTTAAGGCGAGCTTTCTCCGATCTGTTTGGCACAGATACTATTCCAGACTTCGATATTGCAAATGCAGGTTTAATTCTTAGTGTTGGTGCAGACTTTTTAGGAACGTGGGGTGACACAACACACTTCATGCGTGGGTACGGAGAATTTCGCCAGGGGAAGGAAAGATCCCGAGGCAAGCTAATTCATATTGACGCTCGTTATTCTGCAACTGCAGCAGTCGCCGACAAATGGATATATGCGAACCCAGGAACCGAAGGATTACTTGCAATGGCTATGATCTACACGATCATTAGTGAAGGGCTTGGAGATTCCGTAGTTGCAAAGCAACTGACCGGCGGGGAATCAATTGAAAAAGCTTACAACGACTTCCAACCTTCAGCAGTGGCCTCTCAGATAGGCGTGTCTGCTGAAAATATTATGGCCCTTGCGCGTGAATTTGCTGACCCCAAAAATGGCCCTGCGTTGGCAATTGGTGGCGGCCTTGCCGGTGCACAGGCAAATGGCCTATTTAATTTACATGCAATCTATGCATTGAACGCTCTAGTGGGTTCTGTGAATCACAAAGGGGGATTAATTTTCAACCCCAACCCTCATTCGCGCAATATTCCAGGGGCCACCTTGAATAAATGGAAACATATTCTGTCAGATATGCGGAGTGGGAAAACAAAAGTACTTCTTGTTAGAGACGCTAACCCTGCATACGGTCTTCCTCGCTCAATCAATCCACGAGAGGCATTGTCCAATTTAGAGACGATCGTCAGTTTCAGCAGCTTCCTAGATGAAACAACTGAAATGGCCGATTTAATACTGCCCGGAAGTTCGCCCCTCGAAGAATGGGGTTCTGACGAACCAAACCCAGGCCCAGGATACACGACTATTGCCTTCCAGCAGCCCGTGGTAAACAGGTTTCATAACACGATCAGTTTTGGGGACGCTTTGCTACAAACTTCCAAGTCTTTAGAGCTCGGACTTCCATGGGTAGATATGCGCGATGCCCTGCGGAGCTCTGCCAAAAAATTGCACGAATTGAATGCAGGATCAGTTAAGCAGCCAACTTTTGAGGAATTTTGGAAACGCTCCCTCGAGCGAGGTGGATGGTGGAATATGGACTCTACCTACAAAGCTTCTGCCCAGTTACCTCCGCTTGCAAAAAAGGCTCCAAAAGTTAATTCTGTTGACTCAGACAAGTATCCTTTCTACTTAGTCCCTTTTGAAGGCGTAGGAATAGGGGCTGGCGAGTATTCTCATCTGCCCTGGGCCCAATCGGCTCCTGACCCATTGACCAGCGCTGCGTGGACTACATGGGTTGAACTAAATCCCATTACTGCAAAGGAGCTTGATGTCAAAGATCATGACATCGTACTGGTCGAATCTAATACAACTAATGCGATTCGAGGACTTGTATATATAAACCCAGCAACACCTCCGCAGGTAGTTGCTATTCCAATGGGCCAAGGCCATAGAGCCTTCACAAGCTACGCGGCAAAACGTGGAGCTAATGTTCTCGACATAATTGAGCCCACTGAAGAAGTTATTACTGGATCATTTGCATGGGGTGGTACCCGAGTAAATGTATCAAGGACAAACCGCAAAGGTGATCTTCCAAAACTTGAGGGAATTGAACCTGCGCGTCAACTGCCACATGAGGAATTGATACTTGTTCATCGAGACCATCATGCAGGCAGTAATGGTCACAAACATCATTAAGAATAGGATTAGTTGATGGTATCGACAAAAACAAAAAAGAGGCCGGATCACAAATGGGGTATGGTAATCGATCTTGATCGCTGTACAGCATGCCAAGCATGCGTGATTGCGTGTCAATCCGAAAATAATATACCTATCAATCAGGAGTCCACTTTCCTTGAAGGCCGGGCTATCGAATGGATCCGAATTGAACGCTATTGGGAGGGAACATATCCCAATGTAAAGGCTAGGTTCCTTCCTATGCTCTGCCAACACTGTGACAATGCCCCATGTGAATCTGTTTGTCCTGTATATGCGACTTATCACAACAATGAAGGATTGAATGTTCAGGTATACAACAGGTGCGTGGGTACGAGATTCTGTGGGAATAACTGCCCTTATCACGCCCGATTATTTAATTACTGGGAACCAGTATGGCCCGAAGAATTAAAAAACCAATTAAACCCTGATGTTACTGTCCGCAGCAGAGGAATTATGGAGAAATGCACAATGTGCATTCAACGTATTCGACGGGCAACTCGAGGCGGGAAAGAAGTAGCTGATCAATCTTTCAATCCTGCATGTGTTCAAGCCTGTCCTACCGACGCTATGGTTTTTGGAGACTTAAACAATTCTCAAACTCAAGTATCAAAAAAATGGGAAGATGAAAGAGGGTATCGTGTTCTTGAAGTGCTTGGTACCAATCCAAGCGTGAAATATCTTAAGCAGGTTGAAGTAGATGCATAATGAGGTTCCAGAAATAGGCCCTTATCCTACGCATCGCGAAGTTGCGCAGGATGTCCTAGGGAAATTCCAAGTCATTAGCTCACGTTATTGGATCACAATGGCTGTACTGGGCTTCCTTGTCTTGCTCGGGATCGTTGGCTTTGTTATTAGACTGAATGACGGATTTGACAATGCCAGTAGGGCAAACTGGGGATATTTGGTTGCGACATTAGCCTTTATTGTAACTACGTTTACTGCAATGCCCGTCATTTCCGCAGGTCTACGGCTTACCAAAGCCAATTGGAGACGTTCGTTTACACGAATGAACGAGAACATGGCACTCACAGGAATTGTGGTGATGGCACTATTAATCCCTGCAATCATCGCATTGCCTCCACTTGAAGGTAGGATGAGCATCTGGTTCGAATGGCCTCAGGGTGCTCCTATGCTATGGGACATTATGGGCTACGGAACATTGGTATTGATTGGATTAGTCATGCTGTGGACATGTGCCGTACCAGATCTTGCTGCTGCGAGTGAATACCTGCCTGCCTCGCCTCGTCAAAGGTTCATTAAATGGCTTTCATTAGGTTGGATAGGCGGGACGAGACAATGGAAAATCATGTATCAAGCTACTCTCCTTATGGGAGTAATGTACTTACTTACATACCCACTAGTCCAAACTCTTATGATCTCTGATTTTAATCACGGGCTCTTACCTGGTTATAAAGATGCGATCATACCAGCGACTGTAGTTGTGAACGGGCTCCAAGGTGCTGTCGCGATGACATTAGTAGTTATGTACTGCATGCGCCGATTTGCAGGCTACGAAAGATATTTCGGGATAGATCAATTTTGGGCTCTTTCAAAACCTCTTTTAGCCTTTTCATTGTTATGGTTTTACTTCTTTTGGGCTAGCTTCATTACCTTTTGGTATGGAAGGCAGCCCGGTGAGAGTGAAATTTTGCGATTCCTCGTGCTTGAGGAATACCGTGTTCATTTCCTCATCTCGTTATTCCTAAATTTCATTGCTCCTTTGATTGCGCTGGTCTGGAGCCCGGTACGTAAGAGTATTTGGGGGCCAACCATCGTCAGTGTTGGAATTTTAATTGGAGCCTTCGTAAATCAGGTAAGGCTTTTTGTATCTGCGTTCTCAGTTGTCGATCCAGGGCAGCATGTGCTAGACCCTAGACCTGCAACACAGTGGCCTGCAGCACCTGACGTAATGATTATTGCGGGCTCACTTGCTGCCTGCATAATGGTATTTATGGCTATAAGTAAAATTATTCCGGTTGTTTCAATCTGGGAAGTTGCTGAAGGTTTAAGATTAGTGAAAGTTAGACGGTACTTAAACCGCCACGTAAGAGTAATATCAAAGTCGCATTAGTACGGATTAAATGAATGTATTACCGCAGAACATTAACTGACGCTCAAATAAATAAAGAACTTCTAGACGTTGTGTTCCGTACGCCTACCTGGTGGGTGATACTTGTATCAGCGCTAGGGCTTATGGTTGCCATAGGTGCTGGCGCATTTGGCTTCATGATGAATAAAGGTCTAGGCGTAACTGGCTTACACCAACCAGTATTCTGGGGATTTTTCATTACTAACTTCATCTTCTGGGTAGGTATTAGTCATGCTGGAGTAATGATTTCAGCGATACTTCGCCTAAGCCAAGCTGAATGGCGAAGGCCTATGGTTCGCGCAGCTGAAACGATGACTGTCTTTGCTTTAATGACCTCATTGCTGCAGCCCCTAATACATGCTGGTAGGCCTTGGAGAATTTTTTATTGGGTCTTCCCTTACGACTGGGCACGTGGTATTTGGCCCGACGTTCGATCCCCATTGGTCTGGGATCCGACCGCAATTATCACTTACCTAACTTCTAGCATACTGTTCGTTTACACAGCTCTTATTCCTGATTTAGCCATTATCAGGGACAGAAGTACAGGTTGGAAGAGAACTGTCTACGGAATCCTTGCGCTTGGTTGGCATGGGAATCCTCGACAATGGAAGCTCCAGGGAATAGCAGGGATCTTGCTATCAGCGCTAATTCTTCCTGTATTCGTTTCAGTACACAGTATTGTTTCTTGGGATTTTGGTGTCAGCTTAGTGCCATCTTGGCACGTCACTGTTTTTGCACCTTACTTCGTTATCGGAGCAGTTCATTCCGGAGTTTCAGCTGTCGTCACACTGATGATAGTTATGAGAAAACTTTACAAATTAGAAAATTACATTTGGGAAGAACATATAGATGCCGTGGCTCGATTGCTTATTGTTGTTGCCACAGCATGGCTGTTTTTCTTCTGGCTTGATATTGTGTTCGCTTTCTGGCTTAAAGAAGAGCAGGAACTTACGGTATGGAATCTGAGGCTATTTGAAGCTCCATGGAGCTGGTTCTTCCTCGTGTTTATTACAGCTTCCTATATTATTCCTGTCCCACTATGGCTGTTTAGAAGAGTACGTCGGAGTTTCACCTGGATGCTTTGGACAAGCCTTCTCGTTAACGTAGGTATGTTCCTTGAAAGGCTAATCATTATAGTACCGGCTTTGATGAGGAAAGGTCCTTGGACCTTCAATTACGATACTTATGCACCAAGCATTGTTGAAATAACACTGGTTGTCGCATCTATTGCACTTGTGTGCTTCTTATTGCTCGTGTTTAGCAAATTCTTCCCTCTGATACCTATCTGGGAAATAAAAGAGGGACAAAGACTTATTGAAGAAGTAAAAGTCGGTAACCGAGTAGTACCTGCTTTGGTTAAAGAGGATTAGGAGAGAGGTATGGCAAATAAAAAATTACTGGGACTTTTCCAAGATCCCGAACAGGTAGCAGGCGCTATGACCCAGCTGCATGATAAAGGATTTCCTCCGGAAGACATCGATATCTATTCAGGCAGCCCTTATCCTGAAGGCTCTTTTAGTGAGCATGAACCTGAAACGAGGCTATACATGTTCCCGCTTATTGGAGCGCTCGTAGGTTTCGCCTTGGGCCTATTATGGACGGCTGGAACTCAAATTTCTTACCCTCTTGTTACAGGAGGAAAGCCTCTTTTGAGCATCCCTCCTATGACTATTATCATGTACGAAAACACCATGTTAGGAGCCATAATATTTACGGTACTTGGTGTACTTTTTGAATCACGGCTCCCACGAAAGAATATGGGACTTTACGACACTAGAATCACCGAGGGCTATATTGGCATCATTGTGGATTGCCCGATTGAGCAGGCAGCAGAAGCCGAGTCCTTACTTAAAAAGGCTGGGGCTGAAGAAATAAAGAAGGAAGAGGAATAATAAGTGCTGAAAACACTTGGTAACCGCAATCTCTTTCAATTATCCGCTATTGTACTCATTTCAGTATTGATAGCGGGATGTACCCCTGGAGACCCGTTTAGATCTACAGGAACGTACCCGATTGATATATTCCAAGAGATGCACTACAACCAAACCTATAAAGCTCAAGAGCCTCCACGGCTCCTACCTCCTTCAGAGTCATACCCAGTTACCGGCGGTTATATCCGTATAGCCGACCTTCAGGATATAGAAACTAAAGCTAACCCATTATCTGACGCTACGCGTAGAGGAGCACTGGTATATAGGCAAAACTGCTCTACTTGCCATGGTCTCACGGGCAATGGTGATGGTCCTACTGGAGAAATTCTTGCCGCCTATAATGTGACTCAACCTCCCGCGTTCGGAGATGGCGACGGTGTAGTCGTAATCAGAAAAAGTGGTACCAATGTACTCAGTGCGGGGAAAGCTTATCAGTCAATAGCAGCTGGGTATGGGTATATGCCTGCGTTTGAAGGCTTACTATCCCCTGACGATATTTGGGCAGTCATAGCACTTATTGATGCATCTGTATCAGAGCGCGAGAAAACCCTAGAAGTGGTTAATGGTACACCCGAAATCGAGCGCTCATTGGAGCTGCTTAATTTCCGTCAGAACTAGCGGTTAAGTATAATTACTGCTAGGTGATACAAATATCTTTATGAGTAAAAAGCTAATTGCACTAAGCATAGTATTAATGCTTGCTCTGCCAGTTGCTACCACTGCCTATGCGATAGCTGAAACTGAGCTTCCAAGCGATCTCAAATTAAGGTCAGTAGAGCTGCATAAGAACATAATGTGCCCCAAATGTTCAGGACAAACCCTGCATCAATCTAACTCTCCTATAGCATCTTCCATGAGAGAAGTGATTAGAGAGGAGCTATTGAAGGGGAAGTCCAACGATCAGATAATTAATTTAATGGTTAATGCATATGGTAAAGAAGTCTTAGCCTCTCCTCCGATGAAGGGATTTTTCGCATTAATATGGATATTACCTCCTATAGCCCTGATTCTAGGCCTTGGAGCAATAACCTTTGTAGTAAGGAGGCTTCGCCACTCCAGACCGGAAGCCGAACTTGAAAGGCTCGTCCAGCCTCAAAAAATGAAACTAAAAATACGTAAATCCTTAAGTATGATTGATCAAGAGCTTGGCGAAAATTTCGATATTAAATAAATGGATTAAATGGCAAATTTAGGCACTTCAACTTTATTAATCGCACTCCTTCTGAATGTTTATTGCATTTCTATGGCATTCTTTGGAGCTAAAAAAGACCTGCGAAGCGCAGTCCTCAGTGCACGGAATGCTAATTATCTAGTTACTTTTTCGTTGCTTATTGCGGTTTGTGTGTTAGTAGCAGCATTTTTACAGCATGATTTTTCAATTATCTATGTTGCAGAGCATAGCAACCTCGCTATGCCACGTATTTATACATGGGTGGCTTTCTACGCAGGCAACGAAGGTTCATTACTCTTTGTAGCGTTTGCATTAAGCCTTATGTCCTCAATTTCATTGAGCATGATTCCTCGTAGAGTTGGTGTACTCAGCCCTTATACTAACGGTGTCATTTCCGTAATCATTCTTTTCTTTATAGTCGTTCTAATTTCACTTGCTAATCCATTTAGCGCACAAGACTTAATCCCTGTCGACGGAAAAGGAATTAATCCCCTACTAACCCACCCTGGGATGTTCATTCACCCTCCAATGATCATGACAGGATTAATTTCTATTTCGGTGCCTTTTTCCTTAGCAATGGCCGGCCTTATTTCCGGTCAAATTAATGACGACTGGGTAGACATAGGTAGAGTATGGGGTTTGGTGGCATGGGTGTTACTTGCTATCGGATTATTACTTGGTTCATGGTGGGCATACACCATCCTAGGGTGGGGAGGGTATTGGGCATGGGATCCAGTTGAAAACGCCGCTTTCATGCCCTGGCTTGGACTTACAGCTTTTATACATTCAATAATGGTACAAAAACGCCGTGGGATGTTTCGAATGTGGAATATTGCGTTGATCAATATTAGTTTTGCGCTTGGGGCATTTGGAATATTCATTAATAGAGGAGGACCAGTTCCGTCAGTTCATTCCTTTGGTGCCTCAACACTTGGCTGGGTATTCTTATTGTTCCTAGCAGTCTCAACGATCATTTCGTTTGGGCTTTTCTTTTACCGAATGTCCTTATTGAAGGGCAGTACGTCCTTAGAGTCTGCGCTTTCGCGTGAAACTGCGTTCCTTGTCAACAATTTATTTTTACTAGCAATCGCATTTTTTACTCTATGGGGGGTTGTCTTTCCAATCATTTCTGAAATCACTACAGGTGAAACCATCACCGTTGGTGAACCGTATTACAATCAAGTCAATGGTCCCTTGATGCTAGGGCTTATATGCTTAATGGGAATAGGCCCTCTTCTCCCGTGGAGAAAATCAAACCTATCTCAAGTTAATCGCATTCTTATAGTTCCGTTAGTCAGCACAACCATTGTAGTTATCGCAATATCGCTGCTTTTCCAAATAACCAAACCTATTGTTATCATTGGAATTGCAGTATCCACCCTTGCCGCAATTTCGGTCTTCCAGGAATGGATACGTGGGACAAAAGCAAGGCAATCATCGACTGGTCGAAATTATCTACTTGCCTTTTGTGATCTAATTCTCGCCAACCGACCAAGATATGGCGGGTACATCGTACACATAGCCATAATAATGCTCGCATTCGGAATTTTAGGTTCATCCTTTTACAATTCTGAAAAAGATGTTTTCTTAGCAATCGGAGAATCTACCGAAATTGAAGATTATTCGATTGAATTTACAGGAATCCGAACAGAAATATTTCCTGATAGAACGGAAAGAATAGCAGATCTTAAAATTACTAAAGGTGACAATGAATTAGGCTCAATTGGAGCGTGGCAGGGAATATATCCTTCATTCTCGATGCTTTCTACTCGAGCGGCTATTAGATCGACTCCAATTGAAGATTTATATGTGATTTTTAGTGAAACACAGCCTGACGGTAAAACCGCAGCATTTAGAATACTGGTAAACCCTCTAGTTTGGTGGATGTGGTTATCAGGACCTTTTGTAATATTAGGTACAATCGTTGCACTATGGCCTGCTCGCAAACGAACAATCATCTAGTCATCAAATGAGTACTTAGCAATTATGACATTTGCAATAACAACGTTACTTATTCTAATTTCAATTACCATTGTGGGTTATCCAATATGGGCAAACAGGAATCAGTCACAAAAAATTGTTGACCCTATAGAAGAGATTGAGGAAATATCCCGTCGTTCTCGCGAACGTGTCTATGAAGAAATTAGAATCCTCCAGCAAGAGTATTTCCTCAAGAATATAACTCCTGAAGAATACTCCACACAGCTTAATGTAGCTCGTGAAAAAGCCGCCGCATTACTGGTCAATCAGCAAGAGGCCACGCAAATATTGGATTCTATCTATTCTGAAGTAAGTCAAAAATTCGCAAATGAATAGGTCAAACACAATTTGATGCTCAAAATTTTATCCTTGCTTTTTATACTTTTTCTGATAGCTCCAACTATTCCAGCCATTTATGCAGCAGACAGTGCTACAAAAATTACTGGAACAATCTTACCTAGTAACCCGGACACCTCTGGACCAAAAGATATTTTGGTAACCTTAAACGTTCTTGAAGGAGTAAGTTCTGTTCGAGAGACATCAGTAAATACGAATGCTCAAGGTGCTTTTGAGTTCGAAATTAATCCAATCCCTAACAGAATTTATTTTATTAGTACCCAATATAAGGGAGCGACTTACTCATCTAGACGTAACTATAACGATTTTCAAAAGCCTATAGAAATTACTGTTTTTGATTCCACAAAAGACATATCAGTTCTTGAAGTTCAAAATCACTCAATTATTGTAACCGGAGCGGTGCCTGAGGAAGGATTTATAGAAATTCTGGAACGAGTGAGTATTGTTAATTCCAGTAATCAGACATTTATAGCTGACCAAGCAGACGGTACTCCCAGCATGCCCAATTTCTTGCGCTTTGCTCTCCCAAAAGGTGCCTACAATTTAGACGTTCGTTCTAATTTAATAGGAGGCCAAGTCCTGGAAGTCGATCGTGGGTTTGCCTTAACAACTCCAATCACTCCAACCGTTGAATCGCCACACCAGATTGAATTTGTTTACAGAGTGAATTACTCCGAACAAAATATCTCCCTGTCTAGAATTCTACGTTTTGGTGCTAAATCCTTTCGCCTAGTTGTTCCTACTAATGTTGGAACTCCACGCGCTTCACAGCTAAAAGATCTTGGTGCTACAGAATTAAATGGGAAATTACTTCGATTACTAGAGGCTACAGACATCGAGCCTGCAACTGAGTTGGAAATTAATTTGTCCGATCTAAAACTACCGTCATTGATCACCAAAATCAGTAACTCTTTAAACAGCTGGTACACACTGCTTATTGTTCCTGTAATTCTCGCTCTTTGTCTCATTTACTTGCTTGTTTATCTTATTTCTCGAAATAGAAAACCCTATAGCATTGAGTCCGACATTTCGATAGACAAGCAGTTAAGCGATTTGAGCCACGCATTTGAGGCGGGCATCATTAGCAAGGGTAAATATCAAGCCAGAAGAAAACGAATACAAACGCAATACACTCTGAAAAAAATCCAAGAGCAGATGGATCGCCTGCAAGACAACGCACCTTAACTTTAGGTATCCATTGCATTTTACTTGGTTCGCCCTTATCTTTATTGTATGTTCGGCAAGACTAATACAACTACGGGCTCATCAAAATCTAATAGCCCATCAACACTGACAATCGAGAATCTATGTAAATCGTTTGATGGAACAAACGTGGTTAACAACGTCAGTTTTGAAATTCCTGATGGGCATATATTCACCCTATTAGGTCCAAGCGGAGGTGGGAAAACGACTACTCTTCGGATGATTGCAGGTTTTGAGAAACCTGACTCCGGAACCATTTCAATCGGAGGTAAAATTGCCTCAAATGAATCTATTTTCCTGTCACCTGAAAATCGTAAAGTAGGTATGGTTTTCCAAGATTACGCGCTCTTCCCTCATTTGAATGTGTATAAAAATGTATCCTTCGGAGTGCAATCAAATACTCAAAATTTTTCTGGCATTGACTCCATATTAGAAACAATTGGGATCGCGAGTCTTAAACATCGTATGCCTCATCAATTATCGGGAGGACAACAGCAACGTGTGGCCCTCGCACGCGCGCTTGCCCCTAACCCAAGTATCATTGCTCTAGATGAACCTTTTTCAAATCTAGATACTGAGCTTAGGCAACACGTACGTAATGAAATTCGACAAATCCTCAAAAACGCAAACGTTACTACAATTTTTGTCACCCATGATCAGGATGAGGCTTTCGCGATGTCAGATACTGTGGGAATAATGCTAGAGAACAACTTAGTTCAAACTGGTACTCCACATGAAATATATACCGCACCTGAATCTATCGAAGTAGCAAGGTTCCTAGGAGACATTAATGTCCTTGAAGGCACTGCAAATAGTTCAATTGGGGAGTGCGAATTGGGGAAAGTATTGCTATCTGAAACTTTTGGCGACCATCAGAAAGTAAACATTGTCATAAGGCCAGAATCAATCCGACTCAACAATGACTCCAATGAATCAGTTATGGCAAGGATTATTTCTGTTGAATTTAGAGGCACTTATAAAACAGTCGAGCTTGCTCTGCCTTCGGGGCAACTTCTTACTTCCATAATGGGTATTCATATCGATGCTACAGTTGGCGCTGAAGTACCAGTTAGCGTTAATAGTACGGTTTCAGCCTTTCCTATCTAGCTAAGATGAAGGACCAGCACCTTCTAGTATAGGCAAAACTTCAGATAGTTCCCTAATAGTAAAATTACCTGTTATCCCAAACCCTGCAAATAAGCATCCTGCAGCCATAGCTGCATCACGATCCTTGGATGAATCTCCAACAAATAAAACTTCCCAGGGAGGCACATTTAATAATTCGCAAGCTCTGAATATCATATCGGGGGCAGGTTTTGCACGGTATTCATCACCGGCTCCAACAAGAATGTTGGGGAGTAAGTTTTTTGTTTCTAAAATATCACGTGCAACTGCGGAATTTGCATTAGTAATTACCGCAGAGTGAATTCCCCGCATTTCCAAATTATCTAACAGTTCTTTCGCCCCTTTATTTTCTTGAAGGTTTTCAAAATAAACATTTGGGTTTGATTGCATGTATTTTCCGAAATGGTAATTCTTAATCTCTGGATAGTGCTCCTTTATTGCTTCTTCAATTGAAGTAGAAAAAAGCTCTTTAGCAACCTTGCTGTCAATATTTGGATAGCCAAAATTTCGGGCAACGCCATTAAGTAATGCCAAGTTAGCTTCAAAACTGTCGACCAGAACCCCATCTAGGTCAAAAAAAACTGCACTTAATTCCATTCTATAATCATACTAGGAATATCCTGCATACGTACTTTGATTAAATTTTGAATGAACGCATCAATAGTATTAGCTGCAACATACTTCGATAATTAACTTATACATAACCAGTGAAATCAAGTATATGAGCTTTAGTGGGACAAGCCTAACAGTTCGAATGTCCTTGTCTGCTTTACCCGAAGCATATAACCTCCGGCTATCGAAATTTATAAGTAGTTACGTCCACACATAAAGAAACGGGAGATCACCATGGTAAACAAGTCTGACTTAACTTCATTACAAGTTGAGATTAAACAGCTCCGAATGGAGATTGAATCTTTAAAATCTATTGTCAAAACATTACAAGAATCAAAAGGCTCTGACAAAAAATAATTGCAATACAGAGCAATACGCATGGGATTTAACAAATGAGCGGAATTACAAAAGCAAGGATGGCCGAATCCGGATTATATGCGCATACAACTGCATACAGTCTAGTATTAGGTGCCATTATTGTTCTTGTCCCACTCTACATTCTCTCACTAGGCTACAGCCCTGCTGGCTTGGGACTGATAATTGCAGGTCAAGGAGTATTTCAAGTAGGGCTACGTCTCTTTGGGGGAATACTTTCTGATAGGTTAGGCGAACGATGGGTCATGCAATGCGCTCTGGCTGCAATGGCATGTGGCTCATTTGCATTGGCTTTCTCAGAGTCCGTTTTCTGGATGATCATCGCGCAAGCATTATTTGGAGGTTCACGATCAATCTATTGGGTGGCGGCGCAATCCTATGGCACCCGTATTGATGAAGACAGGCCAGCAGCAATCATGGGCCGCTTCTTTGGTTTCGGATCAGCTGGCTCGATAATTGGAAATGGGGGAGCTGCAGTAGTAGCCGCTACTTTTGGTTTTGAGACAGGGTTCATACTAGTGGCAATTATCTCTATTGCATCTATGATCGTGGTTGCTATTACGCCTAAAATTCCTAATCCATCCCAACGGACTTTAAAGGAAATCCTATCGCCAGTACCAAAAGTGTTCCTGAAAAAAGCAATTGTACTGCCAGCCATACTGGCTTTTGGCACGTCACTTCAGATGGGCGTAATGGGCTCTATAGGAGCTGCCCTTTTCGAAGAATTTGGTTTCCTTGATAAGGACGCAGCTATAACTTTTGGAATGATTGCGATGGACAAATATGGTTTCTTAATGTCTACACATGCAATTGGATCTGTAATTGCAGGCTTTACGTTCGCTAAATTCATTACAAAAGCTGGCCAGCAAATTACCTATGCACTGACAATGGGAGGGAATGGTGTATTGTTGCTTTCCATTGTTTTCATAGGAGATATATTTCTAATTGCAACATTAATGATGTTCACTCTGGGATTGGCATTTAATTCAGGCCGCGTATTCAACTCAAGCCTTACTGCAATGGCAAGTTTGCCAGAACAAAGAGGGGTATTCATGGCAGTTGTTGGAATATATTGGGCATTAGGTGTATTTATTGGACCATTCGTATTTGGACCACTTGCAGAATTAACCAGCCTTTCTATTTCCATCTCAGTTGTTGGGATACTCATGTTAATTGCGGCCGTTATGACCCCTGTTTTGTTTCGAATAACAATTCCAACTAAGAATTCAGTTGACTAGAGGGCTCAAGAATTTCCCGTGCGTTTCGGCTTAATCTTTGACGCGTCGTCACTATATAGTGGCCACAATTAAGGCAGCGCATTCCTATATCTACCCCTAATCTCTCTACTCGCCACTCATAACTACCACATGGATGAGGCTTTCTAAGTATTACACGCGAGCCAAACTGGAAATTCATTCCCATTTATGGCCCATTTCTAGTAATTCATAGTTGATAGCATTTCTCAAAGATAAAGCTTCGTTCCTAGCTGCATTGGCAAAATCTATTTCGTTTGAAGCAAAAATTATACTTCTTGAGGCATTAATTATGGCTCTTCTGCCGTTGGAATCTACACCATAATTAACAGAGCTCTTCAAATCACCACCCTGAGCGCCGATCCCCGGAATCAATATAGGTAAAGTGTCGCATATCCCGCGAATTTCTTTTAGCTCTGCTGGGTTAGTCGCTCCGACAACTAACCCCAAATTATCTGATGTATTCCAACTGTTAGCTTTATGCGCAATATGCTCATAAAGAGGGCGAGTGGTTAAGTCGGCATCAGTTACGGATAATTCTTGGAAATCTGCTCCACCAGGGTTTGATGTTCTAATCAAAATGAAAATCCCTTTATCCGAATAATCAATAAACGGTTGAATCGAATCTAATCCCATATAAGGGCTGACAGTAACTGCATCAGCGCCCCATACTTCAAACGCTGCTTTTGCGTAAGCAACTGATGTATTGCCAAGATCTCCTCTTTTAACGTCAAGAATGACCGGTATACCGCTAGGAATAGCATTTAACGTTTTCTCTAACGCCCTAAGACCCTGAAGGCCTTCAGCTTCAAAAAATGCAAATTGTGGCTTATACGCACAAACTAAGTCGGAAGTTGCCTGAATAATTTCTTTGTTAAATTCTGCGATATCCTTGATAGGCATTGAAGGTAGCCACGGATCAAGACCTACGCATAGTAAACTTTTATTCAGGCGTGATATTCCTTCAAGCCGATTGATAAACTTATCCATATATTGAGTCTATCAGCATAGACAATGTGAGTGTCTAGGTAAGGGATTACTAAATTAATGAGCAATTTAATCGATTTCCCCAAAAAGCTTATGCTGATTTTCGAATTATTACATGAGTACTATGGTGATCAGGATTGGTGGCCAAGTGAAAGTCAGTTTGAAACTATAGTTGGTGCTATTTTGACGCAAAACACTGCATGGAAAAATGCGGAATATGCGATCCTGAATTTAAAGGAAGCTAATTTAATGGCTCCAAGTGCGATCCGTTCTGTTGATATTTCAGTCTTAGCGGAAACCATCCGACCGAGCGGGTATTTCAATTCGAAAGCAATAAAGCTAAAAGCTATATGTGCTTTCTTAGAATTTTATAACGATGACCCTTCACAATGGGAATCCATGAATCTTAGGGAACTTAGAAGCCAATTGCTTGGTGTATATGGAATTGGTCCTGAGACAGCAGATGACATTGTTCTCTATGTAGCAAATATGCCATCATTTGTAATCGATTCCTACACACAAAGGATCATTAGTAGAGTAATACCAAATCTTGAGGTGAGTAAGTATGACGAATTCAAAGCTCTCTTTGAGAATCATCTACCGCGCGATGCTAAATTATTCAATGAGTACCATGCTTTATTAGATACACATGCAAAAGAACTTTGCCATAAGAAAATTCCTTCTTGCAATAAATGTCCTCTAATGAAACATTGCGGAAGTTTTCTAAACCATTCCACAGGAAAGTTTGATGCATAATCTGGTTGAATCCTACACAAGTGCTGATACTCCTTTAGTTATTTGTGACTACTCGCCTCCGAGATCCCCTCGTCAGCTAAATGTCGAATCTATTGAAAAGCTCCCTATTGATTATTTCTCTGTTGCCTATAACCCAGGAAGATCGCCAAGGGTTGATTCGATAACAGTGGCACGTTCATTACAGGAAAAAACAGGGAAGCCTGCTATTTTCACAATTGCCACGCGCGATATGAACAAAATTGCTATACAGTCTCAGCTTTTAGGTGCATACATGGCAGGGTTAAGTCATGTGTTATTACTTGGTGGAGACTCTCTTTCTCAGGAAGAGTTAGCATTAGGTGCAACTGAAGTAAGGAACTATAAACCAACTGAACTGATCGCAAGCACAGCCGAATTGTCTGCAGGTTGGGATTATCGAGGAAAACCGATTCAGCCTCCTCCTACTTTTTGTATTGGTGCAGCTCTTGATACCACAAGGGATCTGACTAAAGAAGTCCTCCTTGCTGAGAAAAAAATAGAAGCTGGAGCAAATTTCTTTATTTCCCAGCCTATTTATGAAATCACCGAGTATCAAAATTTTTTGACAGCCTATAGAAAAATCACCGGTAAAGAACTAAGTGTTCCAGTTTTTTGGGGGCTACAAATGCTAACTTCGGATGGTCCAATTTTTGGCAACCCTCCAAAAGCATTTCTTCGCGATTTAGAGGAAGGAATATCCTCAGAAGTGATCGCTAAAAAACAGTTCGCCGAAATGAAAACTGCTGGCATAAAAGGGGTTTATCTAATTCCCCCTATTTCAGCAAATGGGAGACGATCCTACAGTTCCATTACCCTGTTATTAGATAATTAAGCGATCAAAAAGGGGCAGACAAAAATGTCTGCCCCTTTTTTTGATCCATATACGTACTCTATGTGGCTCTAGCGTCAGTTACACCTTCCACCCCAGTACAATAAGGGATGAAAGCTTTCATGTTGCATTGTGCCCCGCTCTTAGCAAGCTCTGCTTCGAAGATTTCATGAATCTCACGATCTTCATCTTCGTATTCAACCTGAATTCCCCCCTCCTTTAAGCTAACATCTGCTGTTGCTTTTTGGTTAGGAGCTAAGAAACCTCCATTCCCTCCTCTAAGGGCCATGTAACGTGCTCTCGTAGTTCCAGAGTTAAAGTGCTGGTGATATGTTCCGTCTCCGGGAATAATTACAACAGTACCTACCTGCCAATCGCATTTAATCATGTCCGACCTGTCAGGCTTAGTCCACAACAATGAAAACCCAGAATCCCCACTAAGCAAAAACAAATGTGCACCAGGTCCGTGTCGGTGTGCCTTTTTATAAGTACCAATCGGGAATTCAGATATGTGATTGCCCATATCGTTCTTACCCATTTCTAACATGGCGTTAATTCCACCTGCGCCTCGGTCCTTCCAGCCATATAAGGCCATATCAGGGGCGTTAGGAACGAAGTTGGTTTCCCATATTCGCTTGTTATACAAAGTTCCACTACCTGAGAAAAATGATTCATCATTGGAATAACGAGAATGAAACATGAAGTCATTTTCAAAAATAAATGAATCATCCCTAAAGAAACGCATCATGTGAGGAGCATTGGTAGTCGCCATATAGCGAACTTTTTCATCACCAGAGCCGTTGAAATGCTGATACCAAGCATTTAATGGGATTGTAAACAACGAGCCTGTTTTCCATTCAAAAGTTTGCTTATTGTCGTTATCAAGCCAAACAGTTGTGGCTCCTCTACCGGAAACGATATAAAAATTTATCTCGTACATGTGATGTTCTGGCTCTGATTTTCCACCAGGCCTAATATCAACTACATGTAAGTCGTTGGGGAGATGGACATTGTCAATATGAACAACTGCGCCTTCGCCTCCTTTTCGTTCCCATGGGCCTACCTCAACTTCATGCCAATTGGGGATATAGAAGCTCTTGTGGACCATCACTTTTTCGCGTTCCAACCAGTCTTCGTACGCATCAGGTTTACGAAAATCCGTCAACCCATCCGTTGGGGTTTCGGCGATTTTCATATCAGTGCCTTGCATGACCATAGTCAAATTCCTCCGCTGCGCCTGTAAATTTCATCCAACTAATGTCAGATAGCGTGAGGGTATCTCAAGTAAGCAAAAGGTTCAAATGTAAATGTAAATTATCTTTGAGGAACTGCCTTCGGTTCTGTACGATTCAAGATGGCTAGGTGGGGTAAATTCCTGAATTTACCCATGTAATCTAAGCCGTATCCGACTAAAAATTCATCAGGGATTTCAAAACCCACGTATCCGATTGGAATCCCTGCCATTCTGCGAACAGGCTTATCAAGAAGCGTACAAATCTTAATACTTGCAGGCTCTTTAGCCTGCAAATGCTCTACCAAATATCGAAGTGTTAAACCTGTATCAACTATGTCTTCTACAATAATCACGTGCTTGCCCTTAAGCTCAGTCAATGAGTCCCTCAGCACTTCTATGCCACCGTCTGTTTCTTCGCCATAGTGAGTTATTTCCATAAATTCAATTTGCAAATCCAAATCAATAGACCGCATGAGATCAGCCATGAAAACTACAACGCCTCGCAATACTCCTATGAGAACAGGCTCCTCACCTTCATAATCCTTAGTGATTTCTTTAGCTAATTCCTCAACTCTAGTTTGAACAACTTCTTCACTGAACAGGATTTTTCCTGTCCCCTCAATCGGAGCATCTGCAAGGGGGCCAAATCCATATTTACCCATCAGCCTCATAAGATCCCTGCGGTAGAGCAATTGCACGTTCACTTCAGGATATAGCTCACGCACAGTTCGTAATTTTCGATTCTTAAGGGTAACTAAATTTTGCTTCATCGTAGTGAGTTCAAAATACTGATCATATTCAGGCAAATAGAAATCAGGTGTGAACATTTGAACTACTCGATTGCCGTCCCATTTCAATGGAAAGGATCTTGGTTCATATAAATAATTAATTTTGTAATAATCGAGTAAATCGGCAAACTCTTGCTCACTTGGATGCATAAAGGCTTTGGCTTTACCCTCAGGAGCAGATGGTTGGCTAGCATTCAATGGGGGAGTTGAAACATATTCTTGATTAGTATCCAGAGGACTTACTTCTTGCTCAGGGTCGCTTTTTTCACTTGTACTTCTGCGTATTGGCTTGCGTCGGTACGTTCTCTTAGGTCGTGGAGCAACTGCCTGTTCAAGGGGTTCAGGGTTAGAAGATTCTGTCAAACTCCCTGCCTTGCTATCAGTTTTTGGCGAGCGCCTAGAAACAACGCCTCTTCGGTTAGGTTGGGGAGTATCTTCTAAAGGTTCAGGCCCGGATTTTTCAATCATATTATGTGATAACTGCACTGCTAATTAACGCGGGCATTGTACAAATAAATCATTCAGCAATGTTTATTTTACCTTGCACATATTCAACAATTGACGCTACGTTGTAATCATTACCCCTATCTACTAAAGCTTCTATTGCAGCTCGAGCAGTATCCATAGATGTATAACAAGGAATTCTTCTTTCTGTTGCAGATCGTCTTATTTCAAATCCATCTTTCAATGACTGTGCTACTTGTTCAACGGTGTTAATAACAGCGTTCACAGTACCATCTGCAACCACTGAATATGCATTGGGATACGGCTCGCCAACTTTGTTGACTTCTATGGCATCTATACCAATAGTTCGCATTAATGACGCAGTCCCTTTAGTTGCATAAAGCTGGTAATCTAAAGAAGCGATTGATTTAAGCCAAGGCACTGCTTCTGCTTTGTCTTTATCGGCAATAGTAACCAATAAGGACCCAGATGTTGGAAGCATTAATCCTGAAGCTACAAGAGCTTTAGCGATTGCAAATCTAGGCTCTATGTCTACACCCATTACCTCTCCAGTTGATTTCATTTCTGGACCTAAATAGGTATCTACTCCTGTTAATTTTGACATCGAAAATACTGGAGCTTTTACACTGGACAAAGGAGGGATAGGGTACAACCCTCCCTCATATCCTTGCTGCCGTAATGTCTGCCCAATCATTACATTAGTCGCTATTTGAACCATTGGGATATCAGTGACTTTAGAAATGAAAGGTATTGTTCTGCTAGAACGTGGATTTACTTCGATAACATACACTGAGGAAAGACCAGAATCAGCTGAAAGAGTAATGCCGTAAGGTCGACTTTCATTCATTATTACGTACTGGATATTCATCAGCCCTTTGACTCCTAGGGCCAAGCCTATCCGTGTACTGTAATCGACAATAATGTCCTTCTCGTACTCAGATAAATTATTAGAAGGGAAAAGGGCCATTGAATCACCCGAATGAACACCAGCCCGTTCAATATGCTCCATTATGCCAGGGATAAGAACCTTCTCACCGTCTACTACAGCATCAATTTCAACTTCCCTTCCCTGGAAATATTTGTCTATCAGAATTGGTCTGTTCGGCGCAGCTTCAAAAGCCTTAGCTAAGTACCTTTTAAATTCCACTTCATTATCAACAATTTCCATTGCGCGACCCCCAAGTACATAACTAGGGCGCACTACCAGAGGGAAATCTATTTCTTGGGCAATTTTTAGACCTTCATCCAGTGATAAAGCAGTAGCTCCTGGAGGTTGGGGAATACCCAAATTTTTCATAAGTTCCCCAAATCTCTCCCTATCAGAGGCAATATCTATAGCATCGGCAGATGAACCCAGAATAGGCAAGCCAGCCTCTCCCAACGCCTGACTTAGATTAATTGCAGTTTGTCCTCCAAATTGCACAACCGAGGGAGGATATTTAGATCCTATACGCTCATTGTCTACAATATCGCGAACGCTTTCTTCATCTAAAGGCTCAAAATAAAGTCGATCACTAGTATCAAAGTCAGTTGAAACTGTCTCAGGGTTTGAATTGACCAAAATAGAACTCACACCAGAGGAACCCAAAGCCCATGCTGCGTGCACTGAACAATAATCGAATTCGATTCCTTGTCCAATACGAATAGGACCACTTCCAATTACCAGCGCTTTTTCACCTTCCAAAGGAGTAGCTTCGTTTTCCTGTTCGTAAGTACTATAAAAATAAGTAGTCACTGCTTCAAATTCAGCAGCGCAGGTATCAACCATTTTGTAGACCGGTTTAATATTTTCCTTTATCCGTAACTGTCGAATTTCTTCAGTTGATAGACCTACTAGAGCGGCTATGGTTTCATCCGGAACTCCGATTGATTTAGCCTCTTGAAGAAGACTATGATCCAATTTTTCCTCAGTCAGTCTCCGGTACATATGCGCTATGCGTTGCATCCCATGTAGAAACCATGGATCAATATGTGTGATCTTTGCCAGCTCGCTGACATCTGCCTCTTTGCGAAGAGCGGCAAATACAGCCCAAAGCCGAAGATCAGTCGGGTCAAGAGGGAGGTTTTCAACTTTTGCGTTCTGCCAAGCAGGATCTTCCCAGAGTAAGGATTGGCCACCAAGTTCCAATGATCGAACAGCCTTGTGCAGTGCGGCCTCAAAGCTTCGGTCAATTGCCATCACTTCACCAGTGGCCTTCATTTGAGTGCTTATTGCTCGATCACCCGTAGCAAATTTGTCAAATGGCCAACGAGGAATCTTAATAACGCAGTAGTCCAAAGCTGGTTCAAAAGCCGCTGCAGTACGTTGCGTGACTGCATTCGGTATGTCCATAAGCCTTAATCCAACTGCAATTTTTGCGGCAACTCGTGCAATTGGATAGCCTGTTGCCTTAGATGCTAATGCTGATGATCTACTGACCCGAGGGTTAACTTCTATTACAAAATATTCTAGAGGGTTTGGATTATCACCTGGCAAAGAATCGCCAATAATCGGATTGGGTGCTAGCCCAAATTGAATATTACAGCCGCCTTCAATACCTAGCGCCCTAATAATTCTAATGCTCGCGGAACGAAGCATTTGATACTCAATGTCTGAAAGAGTCTGGCTTGGTGCAATAACTATGCTATCCCCAGTATGGACACCCATCGCATCAAAATTTTCCATATTGCATATGGTTATGCATGTATCGGAAGAATCTCGCATAACTTCATATTCAACCTCACGCCATCCTCTCATCGATCTTTCTACTAAGATCTGATTAATCGGACTAGCAGCTAGCCCACTTTCAACAACAGTACGTAGTTCTTCAAACGTTGTAGCAAAGCCTCCGCCAGTACCGCCTAGCGTGTAAGCAGGGCGCACGACTAGTGGTAGACCCAAGTCATAACCGACCTGCATAGCCTCTTCAATAGAGTTAGCAATTTCGCTTGGGGCAATAGGTTCTCCAAGATCATTTAATAAATTTCTAAATAGCTCTCTATCTTCGGCCGTTTTAATGGTATTAATCGACGTTCCTAATAATCTGACTCCATACTGATCAAGAATGCCTGCTTCATCAAGCGAGACTGCAAGATTAAGTCCAGTTTGTCCTCCAAGAGTCGGCAGAAGACCATCAGGCTTCTCTCTTTGAATTACCCTCTCTATTACCTCTACTGTTAGAGGTTCAATGTATACAGCATCTGCAATCTCTTTATCCGTCATAATAGTGGCCGGATTAGAATTAACTAAGACGACAGAAATTCCTTCTTCTCTAAGTGCCTTGCATGCCTGTGTACCTGCGTAGTCGAATTCAGCAGCTTGGCCAATTACTATCGGACCGCTTCCGATAACAAGCACTTTTCTTATATCTCTATTTGCCGTTTGCGTCATTTCTGCACCAACTCAATGAACTGATCAAATATATATGCGTTATCCAACGGACCCGGTGCAGCTTCTGAGTGGTACTGGATCGAAACGATTGGCAGCTCTTCGTGCCTTATACCTTCAATGGTTCCATCATTTAGATTTTTATGCGTAACAATTAGACCTGCAGGCAAATCAGTTTCATCAACTGCATACCCATGATTTTGTGCAGTTATATAAACTTTGCCCGAATTAAGATCTTGGACGGGATGGTTACCACCTCTATGTCCAAATTTCAATTTATAGGTGCTTGCACCAAGAGCGCGTGCAATTATTTGATGACCTAGGCATATCCCGAGGGTTGGAATTTTTCGGACTATAGAACTAGCGGTTGCAACTGTTCCCTGGTTATGCACAGGGTCACCTGGTCCTGGCGAAAAAACCACGCCATCTGGATTAATATTGAGAATTTCATCAGAAGAAACATTTGAGGGGAATACGTGAATTTTGCAGTTACGTATAGCCAGGTTCCTTAGTATGTTGTACTTCACGCCGCAATCGACTAATGCAATTTTTAAGGCACCTTCATTGTTCCAGATATATTCGTTTGCCGTAGTAACTCTTTCAACAAAATTAACAGTATCGTAAGCGGGGCTGTTGGATAATTCTTCAAAAGCTTCTTGAGGGTTACCGGTAGTAACCATTCCCATCATTACGCCTTCCGAACGAATGCGTCGAGTAATAGCCCTCGTATCAACACCGGAAAGACCAGGAATACCGCGTTCTTTCAAATAGTCGGATAGCGTATTTTGTACATCAAAATGACTTGGTGTGGGTGAATGGCTTCTAATTACAAAAGATGCTACTTGAATTTTGGATGATTCCTCGTAACTCTGGTTCACTCCGTAATTCCCCTGCATTGGGTAAGTAGGAATAACAATCTGCCCAGCGTATGAAGGATCAGTCAGAATTTCTTGATACCCGGACATACTAGTATTAAATACTACTTCACCGTAAGCATTACCTTCTGATCCATATGAAATCCCTTGATATATCGACCCATCGCTTAAAACTAAGTAACCCTTTTTAGTCATTAGGCATATCTTCGTAAGCAATTTGGCCATTAGCTATTGTTAATTTCACTTTACCTCTTAATTCTGAAGACTCTAAAGGCGTATTTTTACCCTTAGAGTTAAATTTATTTGTATTAACAGTCCATTTTTCCTCAGTATCAATCAACACGATATCCGCAAAACTACCTGTCCCGAGATGTGATAGTCCGTTATATTTCGCGCCTAATACAGACGCAGGACCAACAGTAAGGCGATGAACCAAATCCGGTAGTTTAATGATATTCGCGTGAACAAGAGTCATTAATGAACCAAATGCTGTTTCTAAAACTGAAATCCCCACCGAAGCCTGATCAAAAGGAACTGCTTTGTCCCCAAAAGTATGAGGGGCATGATCAGTCGCAATCGCATCAATAGTCCCATCCTTCAATCCCTCTATGAGCTTCTCTCTGTCATGATGGGTGCGTAATGGAGGGCTGACTTTTGCTCTTGTGTCATATGCATTTGCAGTAATAATCTCAAGATTAGAATAGTCATCTTTCTCACCTAGGATCCAATCCTCAGTCATTGTCAAATGATGAGGAGTAACTTCAGCAGTTACATGTACGCCTCGAGACTTGGCGCTCCTGACTAGATCGACTCCACCAGAGGTACTAATGTGCGCAATATGAAGGTGTGAACCTGTATGTTCAGCAATTGCTATATCACGAGCTATGATCGATTCTTCTGCCGCAGACGGATAACCCTGTAATCCCAGTCGGTAAGAAACTTTGCCTTCGTGTATACCCAGCCCTTTAGTCATTGAATAGTCTTCACAATGATCCATGACCGGAAGTTTTAAATCGCTCGCATAACGTAAAGCCATTTCCATTAAATGCCCAGATTGAACAGGGCTTCCATCATCAGTGAAACCTACTACGCCTGCACTAGCTAGTTCTTCCATATCAGTTAACTCCACCCCGTTTCGGCCTTTAGAAACTGCTCCGAAACAAAACACTCGGATCGGACCAGCTTTACTTGCCTGCAGTGTGATGTAGTCAACTACATGCGCAGAATCTATTGCGGGGTTCGTGTTAGGCATTGCGCAAATTGTGGTAAATCCCCCAGCTGCAGCAGCTGATGTACCACTAGATATAGATTCCTTATCTTCAAAACCGGGCTCTCGAAGGTGAGTATGAATGTCTATAAACCCTGGGGTGACCACTAGACCCGAAGCGTCAATTACTTTCGCAAGCGTGGCATCAAACTCTTCCCCTGAGACAATTTTATCGCCATGGATAAAAATATCTCTTATTGAATCTTCTTCATTTAAAGGGTCGATAATACGACCGCCTTTAATCACCAATCGATCCGGTGTCTTCATTCCTGTAAATCTCCCATATTTCCCATTAAAAGTCCGTTTAAGAGTGCCATTCGAATGGCCACTCCATTGGTTACCTGCTCCTCTATTTGTGCTTTATCACTGTGTGCGAGTGAGGACGCGATCTCAATTCCTTCGTTGAGAGGGCCAGGGTGCATTAATAATGCGCCAGGATTAGCCCTTTGGTATCTCTCATCCGTGATCATCCATCTACGCGTATATTCACGCATACTTGGTAAAACTCCTGACTGCTGCCTTTCCTTCTGAATTCGGAGAGCCACAATCACATCCGCAGACTCTATAGCAACATCTAAATTAGGTTCTAACCTAACTTGGGACAGTGCTTTTCCAGACTGCGCAAGTACTTTATTAAATGGGGTCATTGTCGGAGGGCCAGAAAGTACTATTGAAGCGCCTAAAGCTCTCAGTCCTAGAATGTCAGATCTGACAACTCTGCTATAGAGAGAATCTCCTACAAAAACTACTTTCTTACCTTCCATATCACCTAAATGCATTCTCATTGTCATGAGATCTAGAAGTGCTTGGGTAGGATGAGCATGAGCACCATCTCCTGCATTTATAACCTTAATATGCTGGAGGTTACGGGCAAGAAAATACGGAGTTCCTGCTTCTGGGCTACGTATGACCATTAAATCTGCTCGCATTGACTGCAAAGTCTTCGCAGTGTTGAGTAATGATTCACCTTTCTCAACACTACTGCCCGAACCAGAAATGTTGATTACGTCGGCGCTGAGCATTTTGCCTGCTTGCTCAAACGAAACCCTAGTACGCGTGCTTGGCTCTAGGAATACCGTCAACACAACCTTTCCCCTCAATGCGGGAACTTTTTTAATATCACGATGCAGTATTTCACGCATGGATTGAGCCGAGTCAAGGATTTCTATAATTTCTTCCTTCGAGAAATCATCAAGATCCAAAACATGTCTCCGAGATTGAAGTGGGCGTACGCTCCGACTGTTAGATAAATCTCGTGAACTCATAATAGAGCAAGCTCCGGTTGGTTATCTTCAATCAAGACAACTTCTTCAGTACCATCATATTCATCGACCCTGACCTGGATTGTTTGGTTCTGAGTAGTAGGAATATTTTTCCCTACGTAATCAGCTCGAATTGGTAACTCTCGATGTCCTCTGTCTACCATGACTGCAAGCTGAATCAAGCTTGGCCGGCCTAAATCAATCAGAGCATTCAATGCTGCTCGAGATGTTCTGCCTGTGTAAAAAACGTCGTCGACTAAAATTGCTATCTTGTCGTCAATCTTTACTGGTAGTTTAGTTGGATGTATAAGCGGGAGGGGGCGTTGTGATAAATCATCTCTATAAAAATTGATGTCCAGGGATCCGACGGGAACTTTAAATCCTTCGAAGGACTCAATTGCTTGAGACAACCTGTTTGCAAGTGGTACACCGCGACGCTGTAAGCCAACGAGCAGAATATCTGAAGAGTTTTGATTTCGTTCAACGATCTCATGTGCAATACGCATGAGAGTTCTACTCATGTCGTAACTCGACATTATTTGAGTTTCGTTGCTCAAAAAAAACCTCTTACCCGAACGGCAAGAGGTGACATATAAAAAAGACTATTTTTCAAAATCTCACCTTGCCAGCCTCACAGGACTGATTTAAAGGTATGTCAATTATGCAACTTACTACCGGATACTGCAAGTAGTATTTACGAAAAAATTCTCCGAGCTACAGTACTAGTTGCAATCGATGCAACTAATGTTGCGGTGATCCAGGTAACAGCAGCAGGAGCGTTGGTAGTCAAACTTGCAAACATCCCAATCACCCCAGTACTCCCTACTGCTAATTCAAAAGGAGCATCTAGAATCCAATGCCCAATTAAATTTTTTCTCGGGTCTACTCGATCATAATGACCAAAATATCGTCCGTGATATTCACGAATGTGTAGACCTTCTGGGCCACGCCATTGCCTAGAAGCACCAAACGCCCAACCAATTTTAGTACGCTCACAATCTATAGGAATTTCGGATAGCTCAAAGTCAACACCAAATGGGTAAGGTGGAAGAAGATCAGAACGATCGTAATTCAAGTCGCCGTAATATTCCGAAACATCAGACTGGGTCATGGTTCCTTTTCTTCAATCGGTGCTACCCGTACATCGCATCGTCCGTACGAATCATACAATGCTAGATAAGAGTCTTCTGGTTAATTTAGTTAACGTACTAGTACGTATGTTAACTTCTCTTATAGTCTAACCAAATTCCCTCAGTATTTGAACTGTTTCTGCCACATTTTTATGACTCATTGCTAAAATGGTCATATCCAAAGGTAGTTATAGGGTTAAGAGGTGATACGTATCCATGATTAATTCAAAAATAGGAATCGCTGCTCCTCATATATTCCCGGAGGGAAAAGTAGATACCTCTTTCATAAATCGTTATGTAGAAATGGTAGAAAGTCTCGGTTACCAAAGCCTGTGGACTCAAGAGCGGATTATTGGAAAGCCTAACGCAATTCACCCTACAAGCTTTCTAGCGTATTTAGCAGGAAAAACCTCTACCGTAAAACTGGGTGTTTCCGTCCTAGTGTTACCACGGCATAATGCTGTACACCTTGCGAAGCTAATGGCAGATATAGATTGCCTTAGCGGAGGCAGATTAATTTTGGGCGTAGGCCTAGGGAATAGTGCAGATGAGCTACCCATATACGGGGTCAATTCAGAAAAAAGGCTCAGTCGGTTCATAGAACAAGTGAATGTGATTAAATCCTTGTGGACTGAAAGTGAAGTTAATTTTAAAGGCCAATTCCATGATCTCAGTGGGGTAATGGTCAACCCAAAGCCGCTACAGGAACCTCACCCACCCATATGGTTTGGAGCAAATGCAGACCCAGCAATCAGAAGGTCAGTTAGGATGGCGGATGGTTGGATGGGTGCAGGAAGTTCCTCTCTAGAAGATTTCCCGCGAAAGCTCAAATTGGTAAAAGATTACATGGAGGAAGAAAAAAGAGATCCTTCTACATTTCCTATCTCCAAAAGGCTTTACTTAGCAATTGATGAAAATGAATCTCGTGCCCAATCCCGGCTAAGAGAATGGTTCGGATATTATTATGGCAGGCCTGACAACGCAGACCATGCAGCTATATGGGGAAGCGAAGCAAAAATCAAAGAATTACTACATCAATGGTCAGAATTAGGTACAGATGAGTTCCTACTCAATCCAGTTTTTGACCTTGAAAAACACGCTGAGCAATTAGCAAGAATAACGGGTTTAATTTAGGAGACTCATGAAACAAATAGCAATCATTGGAGGGACAGGCCCCGAGGGCAAAGGATTAGCTCTTCGATTTGGAATAGCTGGGCACCAAGTAATTTTAGGTTCAAGAAATCAATCTCGTGCTGAAGAAGCGGCGGCAGAAATCACCAGCTTAGCATCAGGTATTTTAGTGACTGGAGCCAGTAATGAGGAGGCTGTTTCAAAAAGTGAAATAGTAATCCTTTCAGTCCCTTTTGAAGGATTAAAGCCCGTATCTACAACATTAGAGCCTTTAACTAGAGGCAAATTAATCATTAGCATCATTGCTCCATTAGAATTTTCTGCTGGCCAAATGCACGCAGTTAATGTAGAGGAAGGGTCCGCAGGCGAGTTAACAAGCATCCTTTTTCCTGAATCTCCCATTGCGGCCGCTTTCCAAAATTTGAGTGCCCGGGACCTACTCAATCCTGCACTTGAATTACATGGAGACGTAGCTATCTGCAGTAGCTCTGAAGCAGTGATGAGCCAAGTTTCTAGCTTAGTATCTGATATTCCTAAGTTAAGGCCTGTAAATGCAGGTCCTTTATCGAACTCACGTTACATTGAAGAGCTAACTGCATTGTTAATCAACTTGAACAAATTGCATAAAACACATAGCACTATTCAATTCTTGGGTATTTAGTTTTAATTATTAGGGAATTGAGTACCTGCGACTACATAACCAACAGCCGCAAGCTGTAGTTTGATGGCTTCTGGTGTAATTGAGGATTCATCATAGCTGACTGAAAGCGTAAGCGACTCAAGGTCGCCAGCAACTAAAGAAATACCTGGGAAATTTTCTAAAACGCTTTTGAGTGAATCTATGCAGCCATCACAATGAAGGGCTGGTATGTCAAAAATTATCAACTGGTGCAATGATGTCCTGCTTTAATATTCCAACATGTCATCAAGAGTCTATACCCTAAGAACTATACTAATAATGTGT
This sequence comes from Dehalococcoidia bacterium, assembly GCA_022449765.1. Classification (NCBI taxonomy): domain Bacteria; kingdom Bacillati; phylum Chloroflexota; class Dehalococcoidia; species Dehalococcoidia bacterium. The sequence continues at coordinate 80,983 of JAKUPZ010000006.1, forward strand.
ATCAATGCGTGCTTTAAGGAATATTAAATGCCTAACCGCTATGAAAATGAAATAGAGGATATCCTTGGACAAATAGATAGTTTTGATATTCACTCGCCAGAAAGTAAAAGATCAATAACGCGCAACAAAGCAAGAAAAAATATTGTCCATCCACTTTGGAGTTTCTTCAAAACGCGATCTGCGTTAAAGATAGGCATACTTTCCCTAATTATTGCCACTGGTCTAGAAATAAGTGGTCAAAATTTTTCAAGACCTCTGGCACTAGTGGGCACGGGGTTACTGGTTACTTCTTATATTTTATTCTTTGCAAAACCTGCTCCAATCATCGAAAAAAAATGGCGAGGTCAGGTTATAGAACAAATCGATAATCAAAGCTTTTTGGCTAAAGTTCGACGCTGGCTGGGCTAGCAAGCTGGCGTTCTATCCTATATAGGTTAAGAATGAATAATTTTCTCTCACACCTCGAATGCACTGAAACTGGCGAAATATTTAATGCCGACGAACCTCACAGCCTATCTCCAAACGCACAGAAGGTTTTATATCCGCGTTACGACTTAGATGCTGCCAAGCAATCCTTAGACCCTAACTCTTTCATTCAACGACCACGAAACATGTGGCGCTTTTTCGAATTGATGCCTATTCGCAATGAAGACAATATTGTTTCTCTTGGCGAAGGCGGAACCCCCATGCTACGTGCAAAAAAACTTGAAGCTCAGCACGGAGTGAAAACATTATTTATTAAAGATGAAGGTATCAACCCAACTGGTTCATTCAAGGCTCGAGGGCTTTCTGCTGCAGTATCAAAGGCTAAGGAACTCGGACTAAAGCGACTGACTGTTCCCTCTGCAGGGAATGCTGCTGGGTCCCTTGCTTCGTATTGTGCTCGAGCAGACATAGAGTGCTTTGTTTTCATGCCTAAAGATGCTCCTGATGCAAACCAAAAAGAAACTATATTAGCAGGAGCAAACCTTACGCTTGTCGACGGATTGATATCTGATGCGGGTAAATTATCTCGCGAAAAAGCAGCAGAATTAGGATTGTTTGATGTATCTACCCTCCGGGAGCCTTACCGCGTTGAAGGGAAAAAAACTATGGGGTATGAAATTGCGCTGGACCTTGGTTGGCGCTTACCCGATGTCATCGTGTATCCAACAGGGGGCGGAACAGGAATAGTTGGTATGTGGAAGGCATTCGATGAAATGGAACGATTGGGATGGATAGGCAGCAAGCGCCCCAAAATGATAGTTGTGCAAGCAAGCGGGTGTGCCCCTATAGTTCGGGCGTTTGAGAAAGGTGAGCGATTCGCAGAGCCTTGGGAAAATGCCTCAACCATCGCCTCAGGGATCAGAGTACCTTCCGCAGTGGGAGATTATTTAATTCTTGATGCTGTTCGCGAAAGCTCTGGAACCGCGATAACGGTTACCGACGAAGAAATCCTTGAATCAACTCGAGAAATAGGTATCTCCGAAGGAATTTGGGCAGCTCCCGAGGGCGCTGCTACGTTAGCAGGGTACAAAAAACTACTATCTAGTGGATTTTTATCTCCCGATGACGAGACCTTGCTAATGAACACAGGCACCGGCTACAAGTATATGGATGTAGCAATGCCGGTCTAAACGTCCTTGTAGTCTACAGACTAATAAGACCGCTGTTCACGAGGTCGCGCCTCGTTTACTACCAAGGATCTGCCACTTACAGAGTACCCGTTAAACATCTGAATCGCCTGATCCTTACTAGTTGGATCGTCCATCTCCACGAAGCCGAAACCTCTTGGGCGACCTGTCTCACGATCGGTAGGAACGTGAACAGACGCTACTCCTCCAGCCTGCGCAAAAAGATCGTACAATTCATCTTGAGTCATACGGAATGGCATATTACCCACAAACAATCGATTGGTTTCCTCAGCCACGAACCACTACCTCCCGGTCCAAAACCTATTCTTTATGTCCACTCAATAAAAGTGACGTCGGCATTGTAGTGATGTGGCAGACAGGTAGCAAGTAATGGGTAAAAATAACGAATTCAATTAATGTGTGATTAATTTACGGGCATTTCCTTAATTGAAAAAACTTAAGGAATACAATCGCCAATCTATATGTTATTGCGGATGCAAGGAGCTTCCGAGATAATGGGCCAATAGCGATGAACAGCAATATCCATATATTACGGTGATCTCTTGCATCCATTTAATTATATTGCGGCAAATTCGATAGAAGAAATTTTAACTGTTCTCTCCCAGAATGGCCCCAGAGCCCGTATATTGGCTGGAGGTACTGATCTTCTAGTACAGCTTAGAGGAGAGCGTTTTGAAATTGACGCAATTGTTGATATTAAGCGCGTCCCTGAAGTGACAACTCTTCAATTGAATAAATCTTTAATTATTGGGTCAGCTGTTCCGTGCTATCAAATTTATGAAAATAATGATGTTGCGATGCTCTATCCAGGATTAATTGATGCAGCTTCGTTAATTGGCGGCATACAGATACAGTCACGGGCAAGTATTGGAGGGAATCTCTGTAATGCTTCTCCAAGCGCTGATGGTATTTGCCCGCTCATCGTACATAGCGCTGTAGCAAACATTAGATCGAGTAAAGGCACACGCATTGTACCGGTGGAAGAATTTTGTACTGGTCCTGGCAAAAATACCTTAGCGGATGATGAGATGCTGATATCGGTCGAAATGCCACTCCCAGCTGAAGGATTTGGGGCAGCTTATGAAAGATTTATACCACGTAATGAAATGGACATTGCGATCGCAAGCGTAGGAAGCGCTATAACGCTTGATGATTCTGGAACGAAAATTACCAATGCCCGAATTGCGCTTGGCGCGGTTGGGCCTACGCCCATATTCGCAGAAGAAAGTTCTAATTTTCTTTCAGGTAAATCACCTGATTTGAATGTCTTTGAGCAGGCAGCTGAAATAGCTGTGACAGAGGCTTCACCCATTAACGATATGAGGGGAACGCCCGCCCAGCGATTACAGTTAGTACGTGTCCTTACGCAAAGAACACTCGCCACTGCTCTGGAAAGAGCAAAGAATAACTCATAGGAAAGCCATGACTTCAGTAAATCAACCCAAAAAAGTAGCTGTAAGCTGCGAACTCAATGGACAAAACGTAGAATTTCTAGTTGCTCCGTACCAATCCCTGCTGGAGACGCTACGCGAAATACTAGGGCTGACTGGAACCAAAGAAGGCTGTAACGACGGTAACTGCGGAGCCTGCACAGTCTCAATTAATGGACGAATCGTTGATTCATGCCTAGTACTAGGTGCTGAGGTAGAAGGGGCATCTATAGATACAATTGAGGGCATGGCTCCTCCTGATGGACTACACCCGCTACAGCAAGCTTTTCTAGAAGAGGCAGCCTTGCAGTGTGGTATTTGCACACCTGGGTTTTTAGTCGCAGCCAAAGCTCTGCTTGATCGCGAACCACATCCTAACGAGAATAGAATTCGCATGTGGCTTGCTGGAAACCTTTGCCGTTGCACAGGCTACGATAAAATTATCCGAGCAGTAGAAAAAGCATCTGAATAAGAGAAATTACTAGGAGCTAAAATGACCACCGTTTCAGAACCAAGTAAACAGAAATTTAAGGTAATTGGGACGCGCCCAATTCGACACGACGGTGTCGATAAAGTCCTCGGAAGAGCGCTGTACGGTGCAGACATCAAATTAGCGGGGCTGATTCATGGAGCCGTACTTCGAAGCCCTTATGCCCATGCAAGAATAAAAAAGCTTGATACCAGTAAAGCTGAACAGGCGAGTGGTGTCTATGCCGTAATAACTGGAAAGGATATGCCCCTTCAGCCTTCGGCCGAGCTTGATTTGGAAAAAAAATGGGCGAGCGAACGGGTCATGGCATACGATACGGTAATTTATAAAGGGCATCCGGTTGCCGCTGTGGCAGCCACTGATCTCAACTCTGCGTTGGAGGCATTGAAGCTCATTGAAGTTGAATACGAGCCACTTAAAGCAGTTGTCACTATTGAAGATGCCATGGCAAAAGACGCAGTAATTATCCACCCTGCATTGGTTGGTGATCATCTGGGTGAATCAGTTACGCAGACAAATATAGCTGCACACACCAGAGCGGAGTTTGGCGACCCAGAAGCAGGATTCGAAAAATCGTCTACTGTACTAGAGAGAACTTACAGCATTTCACGTGCGCATCAAGGCTATATTGAACCACATAATGGCACGGCTTTTTACAGCCCCGATGGGAAGCTAACGGCTTACACGAGCACGCAAGCTCCCTTCGGTGTCCGAAAAGGCTTAGCAACCATTCTAGATATGCCGATGTCTGACATAAAAGTTGTACCAATGGAGATAGGCGGGGGATTCGGGGGGAAAATTGGTCTTTACTTAGAACCATTAGCTTCGCTACTTTCAAAAAAATCTGGACGTCCGGTAAAAATACTTATGGACAGACCAGCCGTATTTAACGCCACAGGTCCCGGCCCTGGCGGTGAAGTTACTGTGAAGATGGGTATCGACTCGGATGGAAAAATACTTGCAGCTACAGCTGACATCAAATACATGGCTGGTGCTTATCCAGGTTCCTCCATCAGCGCTGCCACTGCAGGAGTTTTTGCATGCTATGAGGTCCCTAATTTAAGAATTGACGCATATGACATCGTAATCAATATGTCGAAAACTGCAGCTTACCGTGCTCCAGGCACACCGCAAGCGACCTTCGCCAGCGAAGCTTTAGTCGACGAACTTTGTAAATTAGCGGGCATTGATACTATGGAGTTCCATTTAATGAATGCATCTAAGGAAGGTTCCCGCAGGCCTGATGGACCCATTTTCCCTCGTATAGGAAATATAGGCTGCCTAGAAGCAATTAAAGAATCAGATCATTTCAAATCAGAGATAACGCGCGAAACAGCCGACGGGAAATTACGGGGCCGAGGTATGGCCAGTGGTTACTGGAACGGTGCAGGAAATAAGTCTTCTGTAACAATCAACGTTAATGATGACGGTATTGTTTCTCTTGTCGAAGGGAATCCAGATATTGGAGGCACCAGAACGACATTATCTATGCAGGCGGCTGAAATTCTGGGAATTCCTGCAGAGGACGTTCATCCGTCTGTCGCAGATACCGATAGCATTGGGTACAACGATCTCACCGCTGGAAGTAGGACAACTTATGCAAGCGGGCAGGCAGCAATAGAGGCTGCTAATCTGGTAGTAGAAGAAATAAAAGAACGCATTGCTATGCTTTGGGAGTGTGAGCCTTCAAAAATAAGCTTCTCTGATGGGCATTTTGAAAATGCAGACGCACCTGATCAAAAGTACAGTTTTAAAGAAGCCGCAGGAAAGCTCGGTCAAACTGGTGGCCCTATTGCCAAAACTGGCACGGTCAACGTCAGAGGGTCTGGCGGAGGAAGTTTCGCTACACATCTAGTTGATTTAGAAGTAGATCCTGCTACAGGGAAAGTCCAAATTCTTCGGTATACTGCAGCCCAAGATGCAGGGAAAGCAGTGCATCCTTCTTATGTGGAAGGGCAATTCCAAGGTGGAGCTGCGCAAGGAATAGGCTGGGCTCTAAATGAAGAATATTACACAACAGGCGACGGGATTATGCTAAACGCAAGTTTTCTTGATTACAGAATGCCCACTGCACTAGATCTTCCAAAAATCGACACCATCATTGTTGAAATACCAAATGTTAATCACCCATTTGGAGTGAGAGGAATTGGCGAAACGGGAATTGTTCCTCCCGCCCCTGCAATTGCGAATGCACTTGCAGACGCTATTGGTACTCGCCTCTACAAGACACCAATGAACCCTGGTCGAATTTTAGAAGCGTTGTCTGATACAAAAAATACGCACGGAACCGTGAGCAACTAAAGATTTTGGCAACAGTATTCATGCAGCCGTCTCTACGAAAACATATTGGAGGAAATACCAGTATTGATGTAGAAGGGGGAACTTTGCGTCAATTAATCAATAACCTTGATTCACTATACCCTGGGATAAAAGGTTTTCTCCTTAACAGTGAAGATACAACCCGACTTGCCAAAGGATTGGCTGCAGTCATTGACGGAGAACCCACCAACATGGGATTACTAACGCCTCTTGAGTCGCATTCGGAAGTGCACTTCCTGCCTGCAATTGCGGGTGGGTAACGCAAAAATTGAGGTCGGTTGGATATAGATTCAATATTACTGACGATGGGAGGGCAAAATGCATCTAGCATCTCGTATGTCTCTTTTAGGAACCGAAACAGCTTTTGAGGCATTGGCACGTGCAAAAGCCCTTGAAGCTGAGGGCCGCGACATTATCTTCTTAGGAATAGGAGAACCCGATTTCGATACGCCCGAGCATATTGTAGCTTCCGCGAAAAGTGCACTGGACACAGGTTACACACATTACGTGCCTTCAGCAGGCATCACTGAAGTTCGAAAAGCTATAGCTGCTGATGCAAGTCGTAGATATGCCCGCGATATTCCCTGGGAAAACATCATTGTTACGCCTGGTGGCAAGCCAATTATGTTCTTCACAATCCTAGCCCTAATTGAAGAAGGAGATGAAGTTCTCTACCCTAACCCTGGATTCCCTATATATGAATCAATGATTCGATTTGCAGGGGGAACTCCGGTTCCCATGCAACTACATGAGCGATTGGGATATAACCCTGATCTGGAAGAGGTACAAGGGCAAGTTAACTCACGAACCAAATTAATAATAGTAAATTCTCCTAATAATCCCTGTGGAAGCGTCATACCAGAAATTGATTTACAAAAAATCTCTATGCTCGCTAAAGATGTAGGCGCAGCTGTACTTTCAGACGAAATTTATAAAGATTTCTATTATGAGGGTACTCATTCATCAATTACTGAGTACCCGGGTATGTGGGATAGAACAATTGTTTTAGATGGGCTGTCCAAGAGCTACGCTATGACTGGGTGGAGAGTAGGGTTTGGTATTTTCCCTGATTTCCTCGTGGAACCAGTCACTAGGCTCGTAACAAATAGTGTTTCATGTACTGCAGCATTCAGTCAGATTGCTTCGGTATCCGCCATTGAATCATCTCAGCAATCAGTTCGGCAAATGGTTGCAGAATTTAAAGAACGAAGAGATCTGCTTGTTGAAGGATTAAACAGTATCACTGGAATTACATGCCCCATGCCAAAAGGTGCGTTTTATGCATTCCCGAATATCACAGGTACAGGATACACAAGCGAAGAGTTTGAGCGAAATATCCTGACTGAAACGGGCATATCTTTACTTTCAGGTACTTCATTCGGGGAATATGGTGAGGGATACGTCCGTATCTCTTTTGCAAATTCACAAGAAAAAATCCGTGAAGCTTTAAAAAGACTTAAGGAATTCCTCGTTCATTAATTACCTTAAGTATTGCCCGCCATTTAAGTCGATACAGGCGCCATTAAGTTGCCTCCAATGTGGAAGTGACATATCCATAATAATTTTAGAAATTTCGTCAGCGCTGACAAAATGTCCCGTAGGTGAGGTTTCTAAATGGCCTTTTATAACATCCGGATCAGTAGCATCATACATGCCAGTGTCTGTGACCATACCTGGTGCAATAACATTAACTCGAGTTCGTGGTGCCATAGATTTTGCTAAAGATTTGGCCAAGGCATGCACCGCACCTTTGCTTGCTCCATATACAGGATCAGCAGAGCCTCTTTGCCCAGCGATTGAACCAAGGAAAATGATTTGGGAATCCGGCGCTAAACAGTGCCTGACTCTTTGGATCGTACGAAATTGACTTGTAAAATTGACCGCTATTACTTCTTCCATCTCTTCATCTAGATATTGAGATAAGTTTTTGCCTAAAGAGACACCGGGTAGAAGAATCAGAAGATCAATAGTCGATATATTCGCAGCAATTGATTCGATATCCGCGACACTGAGCATATCGGCCTTTAGCCAATAAGCCCCCTCTCCCCCTTCAGGAATATTAGTTCTATAAGTGGCAATTACTTCATGGTTGGCATTTACAAAAGTCTTAACTGTTGCAATTCCAATTCCCGATGATCCACCGACTACTAAAACTTTCATCGCTACTCCTTATGCCAAGCTGCCTCTATAAAATAATTACCGCTACAAGTTATCATCTGAAAGAATGGTAAAATCTTACATGTGATCATGCGCCCCTGTAGCTCAGGAGGATAGAGCAGTGGTTTCCTAAACCATGTGCCAGGGTTCGAGTCCCTGCAGGGGTACCATAAATCTGAAAGAAAAAATGGGAGTGAAAAATGCCTATTGAAATCTATGACACCAGAGCTTTTGGCCATGAGAAAAAGAAGAGAACAGTTGTGCTCGACACTAGTAGGTTTCACGCTTGGGTTCATTATTACAAACCCGATCAAATTGATGAAATGCATTGCCATAATCAAGATCAAACTTTTCAAGTGATTGAAGGTGAGCTCACAATGAGCTTCCCTGACGGAGGTACGGCTACTCTTACGCCCGGTATGATGGCCACTATAACGGGTGGATCCTTCTATCAGCTCCATAATAGAGGGGAAGAACCATTAATTATGATTGGCACCAGGTCCGGTGCTGTTGAAAATACCGTTAAAGTTGAGCACGGAACAGGCAGAATTATTAATGAAAGAATTAATTATTCTTCCTGATATGCCTTAAATACAACACATGCATTTTGACCACCAAATCCAAAACTATTTGAAAGTATAGTTTTTACATCAGTTTTTCGAGCTTCGTTGGGCACATAATCCAAGTCACATGATGGATCAGGGGTAGTGTAGTTGATAGTAGGATGAATAATTTGATTAGTTAACGTCTGAATGCAGGCAACCGCCTCCATACCACCGGCTCCTCCAAGTGCGTGGCCAATCATTGATTTTGTTGAACTAATCGGGATCTTATAAGCCAGGTCTCCAAACGCTCTTTTTATGGCCATTGTTTCAGAGGCGTCATTGAGCGGAGTTGATGTCCCATGTGCATTTATATAATCCACTTCATGCGGACCGACGCCTGAATCTTCTAAAGCCCAGCGTATCGCCCTAGCCGCTCCCCCTCCATCATCATCTGGTTGAAATTGATGATTAGCATCGGAGGATTCCCCATGACCTAGTACTTCAGCCAATATTCTTGCCCCGCGTTTTTTTGCATGATCAAGTGATTCAAGAATAAGGATTCCGGCTCCTTCTGCAGGTACAAAGCCGTCTCTGTCTGCATCAAACGGACGACTCGCTTTTTGAGGACTATCATTACGGTTACTAAGAGCTCTCATTACAGAAAACCCTGCGAGACCAAGTTGACTAATCCCAGCTTCAGTTCCTCCAGAAATCATCACTTCTGCACGTCCGAGTCTTATGAGATCAACCGCATGTGCTATGGCCTGAGTTGATGCAGCACAAGCTGTAACTATAGTACTACTTGGTCCTTTTGCACTGAAGTATCGGCTAAGATTTGCTGCAGCCATATTGGGCAAAATCATCGGAAAGAAAAACGGGGAAAGCCTCATACCGCCTCTCTCCACTAATATACGCATACTCTCATCTATGGTTGGAAAACCGCCATTGCCATTCCCTATGCAGACACCCATAGTTTCAGTGTCGATTTTCGAAGGCGTGATACCAGCCTGATCAATTGCTTCAGACGTAGCTACAATCGCAAGTTGAGAAAATCTTGCAAGTCGGCGTGCTTCTTTCCTCTCGATATATTTTTCCGGATCAAATCCCGAAACTTCTCCAGAAATTTGACATGGGTAATCTCTGGGATCTGCTAAAGTCATAGGCCCTACACCCGATACTCCATTAACAAGCCCATTCCAGAAATCGCTTGCATTCTCTCCCAATGGGGTAACCGCACCTATCCCAGTAACAACAACCCGTCTTTTCATTTGATCCATTTTATTACTCTCAGCTTTTGGGGAGACTCAGCTCAGGATACCACTCAGGTGGAATTCCAAAATACCATTCGAGGGCTTCGGCAACTACAAACAAAGAACCGGTAACAATAATCACATCATTCTGTTCGGATGATCGTAATGCTCTATCTATAGCTCTATCCGTCTCTTGCATAATTTCTACAACAGTTCCGTACTTTGAAAAGACATCCTCTACTGTAGCAGGTGATGCTGATCGGGGATGACGTGAATTGACGACGTAGACTTGATCCGCAAAAGCACTCACTTCCGACGCTAATAAATCCAATTGCTTATCTTTAGATGCGCCAAATATCACAGTCACCTTAGATTCAGGGAAATGATCGCTTATTGTGATTCCAAGTTTTTCCATAGAGTACGGATTATGTGCTCCATCTACTATTAAATAAGGACTGGTTCTAACTACTTGGAACCGACCATCCCATTTAACTTTATTTATTCCTGACTCAATAATCGCTCGAGTAAAATTAAATGGCATTTGCTCAACAGCAGTTATAGCTACTGCAGCATTTTCCGCTTGGTGCTTTCCCAGCAATGGCAAAGATATGGTGTAGCTATCATTTGGTGTAACAATTTCAACTTTTTGACCAGAGAGATCAGAGTAGACCTGATCAAAAGATGTATCGCAACTAACCTGCAAAAGTTCAGCTTTAACTTCCAGGCACTTCATTTCTATAACTGCAGATGCTTCCAAGGCTTGAGGAGCCGATATCACTGGTTGAGCTTTCTTAATTATCCCCGCTTTTTCTGATGCAATTTCAGAAAGAGTAGACCCCAATATTGCCGTGTGATCAAGGCTAATCGAGGTGATTACTGCGACATCAGAGGGAAAAACGTTCGTTGCATCAAGCCTACCTCCCAAACCAACCTCTAAAATCGCTACATCTACTTCTTCATATTTAAAAATATCCATAGCCATCGAAGTAAGCATTTCAAATGTAGTAGGAAGAGCTATTTCATTGTGATTATTATCTTCAATATAAGACCATACTCGTCCTAGCGACTCTGCAAAAAGAGCCTCAGAAATAGGTGCACCATTTATCCTAATTCGTTCCCTAAAAGTATGAAGGTGAGGAGACGTATATAGCCCAACACGGTACCCGTTGTCCTGAATGATGCTCGCTATCATAGATGCCACACTGCCTTTACCTTTGGTTCCTGCAATGTGAACAGTAAAGTGAGGAGGTTGCGTCAATCCAAGGTAATCGGCAAGCCGTGACATACGGGAAAGATCATATTTATATTCGGGCTGAATATTACCAGCCATTCGTTCCATATCAGCGAGGCTTAACAGCCGGCTAATCGCGCTTTTATAAGTAAAATTTTTGCCCACGTAATTTGTACACTTTCTAGCTATTTGAGGCTAGCAGTCCGTAGCAACTACGGTCAACGAAATTATATTAACCTTATCTACTCGCTTTGAATCAAAGGCGTCCTAGAAAATCGTATTTTCCATAAAACCCAGTAGTGCTATTTATTGCCTATAAATACGTCTTTATACTCTTGGTACAAGCAAGTTCTGTTCATATAATACCTAGACTTTCAAGGTACGGATTGCATTGTCTTTCACACATCTTCACGTCCATTCTGAATATAGCCTACTTGATGGCTTAAGCCGGATTCCCACTATGGTCACGCGCGCCAAAGAGTTAGGTATGAACTCTTTGGGGATTACAGACCATGGCTCAATGTACGGCGTTGTAGATTTTTACACCGCGTGCAAAGAGGCTGGCATAAAACCAATTATCGGCTGTGAACTATATGTTGCCGGTGGAAGCAGGTTCGACAAACGTACTGGAGACAAAGCCTATACACACTTAACGGTACTTGCGAAAAATAATGAGGGTTACCGGAATTTAATGAAACTTTCTTCAAAAGGCCATCTTGAAGGTTTCTACTACAAACCAAGAGTTGACCACGAACTCCTTGAGGAGCTTGCAGACGGATTAATTGTCTTCTCAGGATGCCCTAGCTCCGAATTATCGACGGCACTCATTAACGGTGACTACAACAACGCCCGTGAAATTGCAAAATGGTGCATGGACTCATTCCCAGAATTCTATTTAGAAATACAACGCCACGAAAATCTTGATTTCTTAGATCCCTTAAATGAAGGAATTCTTAAGCTTGGTGAAGAATTAGACATTCCATTAGTAGCCACAAATGATCTTCATTATGTAGATAAAGAAGAATCCACACTGCATGATGTATTGCTTTGCATTGGTACCAACTCTACTGTAGAAGATGAAGCAAGGTTTCGCTTTTCCGATGAATCTTTTTATCTAAAAAGCCCTGAGGAAATGAAAGAGCTTTTTATTGATATTCCTGAAGCAGTTTCGAACACGCAATTGATTGCTGATTCAACCGACGTCAGCCTAGATTTTTCGACTTTACACCTACCACAATACCGAACGCCCAACGATGAAAATGCGGATACTTATCTCAGGAATCTATGCTGGCAGGGATTCGACTCCCGTTATCCTGAGGGAGCAACTGAATCATCAAAGGAACGATTAGGCTATGAATTAGATGTTATCTCTGAAACACAATATCCAAACTATTTCTTAGTCGTTTGGGATATTGCCAAATTCGCTAGGCAAAACGACATAGTATTTGGTGTGAGAGGTAGCGCAGCATCATCATTAGCCCTTTATTGCTTAGGAGTTACTGACATTGATCCTCTTGATTACAGTCTAGTATTTGAGCGTTTCTTGAATATTGAACGAAAAGAAATGCCCGATATTGATATGGATTTCCAAGATGATCGGCGTGAGGAAGCTATACGGTATGTCACCGAGAAATATGGCCGTGATCATGTTGCTCAAATCATTACATTTGGAACATTAGGTGCTAAAGCAGCAATTCGAGATTCCGGAAGAGCACTGGGAATGTCGTATGCAGATGTCGATCGGGTGGCTAAATTCATTCCAACTAGGGTTGGCATGACAATTGACCAGGCATTCGAGCTTTCACCCGAAATGAAGGAATCCTACGAAAATGACCCAAGGCTACGCTTACTTATTGATACTGCAAAAGGACTTGAAGGTGTAACAAGGCACGCTAGTACACACGCAGCAGCAGTCGTAATTTCAGAAGACCCGCTAATTGACCATGTGCCTTTACAGCGTCCCACTAAAGGGGATGAGTCCAGTGTTGCCATGACTCAATACGCGATGGAACCAGTAGCAAAACTTGGTCTGCTTAAAATGGATTTCCTTGGGCTTATAAATTATTCAATCCTGAGTAAAGCGGCAAAACTTGTTCTTGAAAGGCATGGAGTGAATATACTTCTGCCCGAAATCCCATTTGACGACCCCACCACCTATGATTTGCTAGCAAGCGGAGAAACCACTGCAATTTTCCAATTGGAAAGCCCTGGAATGAGACGCTATATCAAAGACCTTAAGCCTGGCAGCCTGGCCGAATTAGCTGCAATGGTAGCTCTTTATAGGCCAGGGCCGATGGAGCATATAGCAACATACATCGATTCTAAGTATGGCAAAGTTCCTATTAAATATCCGCATCCTGCACTAGAAGAGATTCTGAAAGAGACTTACGGAGTCATCGTATATCAAGACCAAGTTCTGCACATCTTAAGGAAATTTGCTGGCTACACGCTGGGACAAGCAGATATTGTCCGTAAAGCCATGGGGAAAAAGATATCGTCACTCATGCAACAGGAGCGCGAAAACTTCACCGAAGGAGCAATTAAGCTAGGCTACGATGAAAAAATTGCCGGATCAGTATTTGATCTGATTGAGCCTTTTGCAGGCTACGCATTTAACAAAGCACATAGCGTTAGTTATGCGGTTGTTGCTTATTGGACCGCTTACTTTAAAGCTAATTACCCAATTGAATTTTTGACCTGTGTACTCAACGCCTATGAAGGCAATGCGGAGAAAATTGGGCCTGCCGTAGCTGAATGTACTCGATTGGATATACCTGTACTACCACCACATATTAACCACAGTGACGTTGATTTCTCTATTGATTCCTCCGCTTCTGAAAAACCATCAATAAGATTCGGGCTAGCATCAATAAAGAATGTAGGGGCATTGGCTATTGAATCATTGGTTCAGGATAGAAAAAAGAATGGTCCGTTTAAGTCACTTGCAGATTTTTCACGACGAGGGGGAACGGACGCCGCAAATCGACGCGTCATTGAAAGCTTATCCAAAGTCGGAGCCTTGGACGTTTTCGGGCAACGAGGCCAGCTTGTTGCAAGCGTAGACTCAATTACCCAGCTTATGCAACGTGAAGCCCAGCTAAAAGAAAGCGGGCAATCAACTATGTTCGACCTTTTTGGGTCTTCAGTGCCCACGCCTCTTGCAGAGGTACAACTGCTGGATTCCCCCGAACCTACGGACCGTGAAAAAATTGGCTGGGAACGGGAGCTCTTAGGAGTTTCCTTAGGCCCCCGGATATTAGACCCACGTTATGCACCTGAAGGTGCTGTACTTTCAAAAGATCTCCTAGAAGCATTTTCTGATGGGGAACGAGTGATTATTGCTGGTGAAGTTGCATCAGTCAGGATAACTGCTGATCGCCAAGGAAGGCGTATTTGCTTCGCTGGAGTGGAAATTTTTGACGGATCTACCATAGACATTGCGATTTGGAGTCGGGCTTATGAGAAAACTTCACATTTATGGATTGAAGGATCATTACTCCAGCTAACTGGACCTGTAAGAAGAAGAGATGAGGAGATTTCTGTTCATTGCGATCAAGCATCTGAATTGGATGTTCCAGAAAATATTGCGCTCAAACCTCCTCTACAAATTGATAGTGAGTCGAATAGCATTCTGCAACAGACTGATACCCAAAATCAAAAGACCATAATCCAAGAATCTAACCTAGATTCGTCGACTCATGTCACGGAGGACACTATCAATCATTTCGAGTCAAACCAAGCAGATAATGATCATTCAAGAATGCTTTTAGTTAATTTAACTGAAACTGATAAACCAGAGGAAGATCAATTTCTATTAAAGGCCATACTGCAAACTCTTTTAGAATACCCAGGGAACGATCGAGTAGATCTAATGATCCATAAAGACGGTACTCAATGGAGGCTTGAAATGCCCATTATTCGTACTGGGTTCTGCGAAGAACTATCCGAAAGGTTAATTGAACTGACCGGAAGTAGTGACACCATTAGCGTTGAGGAAGAAGCTAACACTTCTGCTGCCTAATTATTTTTCTCAAGCTCCAAAAGCCTTTTTTTCATTGGTAATCCAGGTCCACCAAAACCATGTAGTCCACCGTCTTCACCAATTACACGATGACAAGGAATTACAATAGGAATTCTATTCCGGGCCATTGCCTGACCCGCGCCCCGAGAAGCTCTAATATTGCCAGCTGATAACGCCAGCCATTTATAGCTTCTTGTCTCTCCGAAAGGAATACTCTGGCAGGCGTCCCATGCTCTACGAAAGAAAGCAGTTGCGTCTTCAAGATCGAGCTCAACATCCCAAGATTTTCTTGTTCCTTGGAAATATTCTTCTATTTGTCGACCAAACGCACTGAAACTCCCTGGCTCCAATTCAGGTAAAGGGCGGCGCATAACAGACTCAAGATCAAAAATTGCCCGATCCAAAGTAGGCTCAGGCAATGTTCCATATCTGATTCCCTTATCAGAGCCGCATACAGCAATCCACCCCCATGAGCTTTCAAAAACATCATAATAAGTATCTATCATGTTTAACCCTTAAACCGCGGGAACACTTTACGTGTAACATCCTCAAATATGTTTGACCTGTCTTCATCAGTCAACCAATCTATACTCTCTACTACCGGTTTTAAATCGTCTAGCCATAATCCTGTATTGGGATCCTTTGAAGAGCCTGTCCCAGGTCGTTCAGTACCAAACATACACCGATCAGTGCCTACAATTTTGAACAATAATTCCAGTCCTTCTTTGTTGTACAAGACTGAATCAAAATAGAGCTGGCGGAGACTTTCATCAAAAGGCTTGGCATTGGGTGTACGCCACCGAAGTGCACGCCAGCGCCCAATCTGGTAAGGAATAGACCCTCCGCCATGGCACATAATGATTTTCAAATCAGGAAAATCTTCAAAAACCGTCGAATCGCAAAGTGAAACAGTCTGTATGCTTTCTTCAGTTATGAAGTGGCCGGTATAAGATTCACGTATATTCTTGCAAGATGCAGAATGAATGATTGCCGGTACGTCGTACTTGACCATTTTTTCATACAACGGGTACCAGTATTCATCTCCCATAGGAGGAGTGTCGTTATCCAATCCCTCAGAAGGGTCAGGGTTGATCATGATCCCGATAAAGCCAAGGTCATTAACGCAGCGATCTAGTTCTTCAAACACAACGTCCACGGGCTCACCATGAAGCTGCGGCAGCCCCGCGACCGCTTGGTACCTAGCGGGAAACATTTCCACAGTCTTAGCAATTAAGTCGTTATTAGCTTTGCAAAAAGCGTCTACTAAACGGCCAGGTTTCTCGGAATGCATTAACTGAAAAGGTCGAGGAGAAAGGAACTGCATATCCGTTCCAACTTGGTCCAAAACAGTAGCAATATGGTTTTCTATGACAGGTTTTAACTTCTCATCTGGTATACCGTTCCAATGAGTATATGCGCCTCGGCTCGAAAGTAATCCAGCCTTATATGCATAGAGCTCAGATGGGGCATTAAGGTGCCCATGCATGTCAATAATCATTTCGCTCCTCCTATACCGCTAGCCAATATTTCAATCTTGAGTCTAAAGGCAATTGTGCACTTTTCTTATAAATAAGCAATCAGAGAATTTCTTGAAGCAGCAAGCGTATTTCCTCCGATGTGTACTTCACCGGATTGTTATCTGCACGCTCGGGGTAATAACCTTCATCAATAACCCTGCTTAACCCAACTTCATCGATCCCTAAATCACTGAGGCGGATTTTTAAACCAATTGCTTCCATTAAATTCCTTATACTGGAAACTCCATCACCTAGTTTAGGAACTTCCAATGCTTCTAGAAGAGGGTCAATTTTCTCGGCGAGGACTTCAGCATTGGCCTCAAGGAAAACAGGCAGCGTGATTGAAACTGCCTGACCATGAACTATTCCCCAGTTAGCAGTCATGGGATAAGAAAGCGAATGG
The DNA here is from genome assembly GCA_022449765.1 of Dehalococcoidia bacterium. Taxonomy (NCBI): domain Bacteria; kingdom Bacillati; phylum Chloroflexota; class Dehalococcoidia; species Dehalococcoidia bacterium. The sequence goes on from JAKUPZ010000006.1 coordinate 97,980, forward strand.
CAAATCGTTGTTCTGGTGTTAGAAAAAGCTTGGCCCGCCATAAGACTTCCAGCCGCAACCTCCCTTCGTGCCAAAGGATCATTTGAATCAAAGGCATCTTTCAAGTTGCTAATGATTTTCCTAACAGCGGCAAGAGCGTACATATCGGATGTAGGTTGGGAAGCCTTAGACCAGTAGGCCTCTATCGCCTGGGTAAGGGCATCCAAGCCAGTGGTCGCTGTTACCCAATCTGGCATCGAATACGTGAGCGTTGGGTCAACTAAGGCGACCTTGGGATAAAGGAAATCATGATCGAGGGAGTATTTCCTCTTCTCGATAGGATCCCATACTGTTGCCCATTTTGTGACTTCTGAACCAGTACCAGCCGTGGAGGGAACAGCAATACATGGTATGCCTGGGATTTTTATTGCCTGATCTCCTCGCAGGAATCCTTTCACGGGTGCAGGTTGTGTACTTAGAAGTGCAACGCACTTGGCTACGTCAATTACGCTCCCGCCACCAATTCCAATCACCACGTCACATTGATTACTCACCGCAGCATTAACGGCATTATCAATATCTTGGGGTACGGGATTAGACGGCACACCTTCGTAGAAAACTACTCTCTCAGTACCTAGCATAGTCAGAAGGCGATCATGCACTCCCTGGCTTCGAAGTGCCTTTGATCCGCTAATTATTAGTATTTTTTTTGCGGACTCTGGTACATATTCTGCAAGGTGATCTAATTCACCCTCTCCAAAAATAATTTCAGTAGGCAGCCAATACTGATCACCCGTACTATCCATCTGTATTCTCCATCAGGAAAGACCGAAACCTGTCCCTGATTTCATTGGGGGAATAAGTTATGCGAGGAATATTCGGTATTGGTTCTATTCCTACTTTTATGAGAATGCAATGTGGGCCATCTTTGACCAAGCATCGCTCTAGCTCTACAGCAAGTTCTGCACAGCTTTTGACGCTTGCAGTACTTGCATAACCTGAAGCCTGTGCAATTTCACCAATTGGAACAGATCTACTGATGGTAGGTTGTGCCCCTGTTGATTCGTACGATTCATTATCGAGCACAATATGAATAAAATTCCTCGGCTTCTCTGCAGCTACCAATGCCATGGTGCCCATGCTCATCAGTGCGCTACCGTCACCATCCAGAACAAAGAATTTCCTGTGTGGGTGTAATTTCGCGAGACCCAAGCCAAAAGACGACAGCAATCCCATAGAGCCAATCATATAAAAATTACCCAAGCGATCCTGATGATAAAAAAGCTCACGGGATATCATCCCAGTCGTACTTATCACAGCATCTGTTTCTTTTACGCAGGACATTAAAGTCTTTATTGCTTCATACCTAGAGTTCAATTAAATACCCCGGGGGGAACAAGTAAGGCACCAGGCTTTTGCTGTATTTCAATAGACTGTAGAAGCTCGTCGATTTTTTCATGATGCAGCTCTGTATCTAGAACTGCATACGGTATATCCAGAAGTTCAAGGAACGATGGCGTTTTTTCTCCCATGATCCAATGCTCCGGAGCATCCGATCCGTGGCCTCCGAATCCTCTCCAACCAATAATCAGCAAAATTGGTATCTCGTACATCAGACTGAATGACGTAAGAGGATTTATTACATTCCCTAGCCCGGAGTTTTGCATCACCACTGCGCCTTTTTGCCCAGAGAAATATGCTGCAGAGGCAACACCTAGTGCAGAGTCTTCCCTCGTTGCCGGGATGTAAGTCAGATGCGGATTAGAAGTGAGCGCGTTATAGGCAGGACCAAATGTAGAATCAGGGACACCTGCAAAAAATGTGTAATCCCTCGATACCATAAACTCCCAAAAGTCATTGCCACTAATAGTCAACGTACTCCTCTAATTTAATGAAGCTGCTAGCTCAGACTCAGCAATTTCAATATCCTGATTAGTATGGATTTCCATCCATCCCTGAGTGACTCCTAGCCCATGGACAGGGAAACCCCTACGTATAAGTTCTTGGATCATATCCGTGATAGAAGCCATTTCAAATGATCCTGATTCATGAAAAGAGCCTGTTTGTTTCTGGGTGCAGTCTTCGTAGGTTCTAATAAGTGCTTCGGCACCTTTTGCAGAAAAATAGCCCATGCCTATGAATTCTGAGTCCGCATTCTCCAAATCAATATTTTTCCCAATACTGACAACTTGAGTAACTTCAAGAGGAGATAGTCTTCTTAGGCGAAAATCAATGTCCTTCTGAGTGGCTACGAGGTCAAGCTTCTTATTTATTTGGTGTTGGTGGTGCCTGTAGGAATTATCTAGTCCCAAAACGATATCTTTGCCTGACTGAATCAATCGCTGGAGTATATCTGCGCCAAACAAAATATCTGAATATACAAGAGCAAAACCTTCGTCCATTCGATCGCGTGCAACTAAAAGAGAATGAAGAGAGCCTGTTTCAAGGAATTTCGTATTTTCTAAAAAATTTATCCCTTCATCTTTTTTGTAAAGACTGTCAAAATCTGATCCCATATGGCCCCGCACGATGGCAATTCTCTTAATACCCGTTTTTGCTATGGATTCTCGCTGGTAATCAAGAATTGGCCTTCCTGAAATCTCAATCAAAGATTTAGGATGCTGATCAAAAACCGGATCCTTACCGGCCGCCGGGATAATGACTGGAAGATTAAGGATCTGAGATCTCTCGCGATCGTCAGACACAACACGGTCAAACCCAACAACCGAAAAGACCTCCTTCACCGACGCAATAGAACTATCAGCCTCCATGCTTCGCTCAGATTCTAAAATCATTGTCGCTGTCTCATGCATAGCTTTATAGGAAGCTCTCAGCTGGTGATTGGCATGAATGACAATGTCAAATCCCAGAGAGGATAATTCCTCTTCTTTATATTGGTTGTATGTCGTAGGCACGCTAACCAAAGCAGGCCTTTTACCTAATGATTTACATAACTTCTCGTACCGCTCAACGAAAGAAAACAAATCCTCTGGTTGAGGTTTGTTTGAGTGAATCATTATCCCGTCGGTACCTGCATTTATATATACCTCTGCGCGCTTCAGGGCGTCATCCACTCCGTAGCCAGCTATAAGGCTCTCTAGCCTGGATATGATCATAAAATCCGGCGAAACCGTAGCCGCTTTGCCCGCGCTAATCTTGGCCGCGAAACGTTCAGGGTCTTCAAGCTCTTGTGAAGCAGACGCATCAAGGCTATTCCTTTTAGGAAAAACCTTATCTTCGATAATTACAGCTGAAACACCAATTCGTTCAAGTGAACTGACCATAAACTCAAACTGAGCAATCTCGCCTCCAGTATCACCGTCCACAATCAGTGGCTTAGTGGTTACCTGTAAAATTTCATTGATCGTGTGTATACGGGACTCAGTTCCTACTATGGAAGCATCAGGGAGCCCTTTAGTAGCAGAGTCAGTCAGGCTACTTTCCCAAATGGCATCGAACTCTTTCAAGGTCCCGTCTGGACTTTTGACTTGGGTTCTTTCAGCAACAATTCCACTTAGTCCGCTATGAGCTTCTAAAACTCGCGCAAATCCTTTCGAATCCAAAATTTTTTTTAGAGCCGATAGTCTTTCAGTTGGATTTACACGATAGATATTCATTGAGGAAAATCCCATGACCCAAATATTGGTTAGTGTGCGGCTATTATAACCCGCCCTTGCTCTTAGGTATCTATTTAGCTGAGGCCTTTACAAAACGTATAGTGTGATAGGCGATCACAATGGTAATAACTAATGGGGCAACAAGACCGTACGCGAGAATAAATATATCCACCAATTCAAAGATCGCAGCTGCAATAATCAATGGAAGCATGCTACCTCCTGCAGTCATCACATTGTTATACACAACCAAAATTGTTTTGCGAATACCTTGCGGAAAAGCATTATTTGATCTTTCACTATCTTTGGGTTTATTTAATTGCAGAGAGGCTAAATGCAGGCGCATCCTGGAGATCCGATATAAAAGAATTGAAACGGTCGCAGATGAACCCAGTACAACGAACCACAAAGGCTCTTCAATGAACCTACTGGAGTTTGCTGATAAAGCGACTCCAATCCCAATAGGAATGAAAAATACGCCATAGAAGAAATCTGCTCCCAAGGTGTCAAGAAACCATCCCAAGGGAGAAGTTTTACCGGTAGTCCGAGCCATATTGCCATCAACACAATCAAGGACAAGACCCAAGTTATAAAGCAATGCTCCGTAAATCATTCCTTCATAACTGGCGGTAATAAAAAAGACTGCTGCTGCTATATTCGCGAGAAAATACAATCCAGTAACAAAGTTTGGAGAAAGGCGAAGCTGCAATGCAAGCCAAGTAAGGGGAAAAGATAGTGGGCGCATTGCAATCCAGACCCAAAAATTCCTTCGGTCGGAAGCGAGTTTTGCCTCGTGCATAGAGGCTCTTATTTCCTTAAAACCAATACCGCTCAATCAAAAATCCTTTCACTACATTCAGCTCATCGAAAATACATAATCTTTATTGTGAGAAATTGAAGTCTTGCGCATAATCATAATCCTCTTTGGTATCAATCTCTTCCCATCCACCTTCAACAGGAACGCAATTAACAGGAATCCCTCTATCTACCAGTTCTTGAAATAGATCCGCAAGGTACGATTTCTGCCACTCTGGCGCAGATTGAAAAGATTGATCAGGCTTCAATTGTTGATTAATTTCTTCAAAAGTATCCCAAAAAATACTCGCTCCTTTGGTAGTGAATTTCATTAAACCTATAAACTCACCCCAATCATCCGTTTCAATGTGAGACTCAATGAGCCCTTTACCAATTTTTAATAGCCTGCCATTACTGTCAAAATTAGCCCACTCCGCGTCAGCAACTATATGCAAGTCTCGACCATCGTACCGGCGCTTCCATCGCGTATCTACTAAAAGTGAAATTTCACCTCGTGAATCGGAAAGAAGCTCTTCTACAATTCGCTTGGCAAAAACTATATCGGCATAGCTCACAACCGTATCCATCCCATAAGCAAATTCATTCCTTGCATACGATAACGAATGGAGGATGTTATTTGATTGATACTCAGGGTTTATTACGAGCTGAACACCGCTAGGTAATATCAAATTCTCTACCTGGTACCCACCAATTACTGTTATTTCATCCAATCCCAATTCATCAAATGTACTCAAAGCTCTGTGCAAAATTGGAATAGATTGAACAGGAAGCATGCACTTAGGCTTATTCTCTGTAAGAGGCATTAGCCGGGAGCCAAATCCTGCAGCAATTATGATGACTGAAGCTGGAATCTCTGTCATAGC
>JAKUPZ010000007.1:0-26843 GCA_022449765.1 Dehalococcoidia bacterium
AAACAACTGTCACTGGAGTAGAAATGTTCCACAAGTTGCTCGATGAGGCTGAACCTGGTGATGCAGTAGGAACTCTTCTCCGTGGTGTAGAACGTGATGATATCGAGCGAGGCCAAGTTCTTGCAAAACCTGGTTCAATTAAACCAGTGACTGAGGCAGAAGCTGAAGTGTATGTATTGGCCAAAGATGAAGGTGGACGTCATACTCCGTTCTTCAGTGGGTACAAGCCACAGTTTTATATTCGGACAAGTGATGTTACTGGTGAAATTGCCTTGCCTAATGGCGTAGAGATGGTTATGCCTGGAGACAACACGCAAATGCACATAAAGCTAATAAACCCAATGGCGATGGAGCCAGGTTTAAGATTTGCTATTCGCGAAGGTGGAAGGACTGTTGGCGCCGGAGTAATTACCAGCGTCTCCTAGGAGAAAATGTGGCTAAGAAAAGAGGAGATGTTCGCCAATTAATTGAATTAGCTTGCACGGAGTGCAGGGAGCGAACTTATCACAGTGAAAAAAATCGAAGGAACGACCCTAATAGGCTTGAGCTGAACAAATTCTGCCCTCGTTGCAGATCCCACCAGCTTCATAGGGAGGTTAGGTAATTGACTCAAGCTAAAGGACGAAATCCGCTTCGTTCAGTTTTGGACGGAGGGCAAGCTAGGAAGCGTTCAAGATTCGCTATTGTGGGTGAGGTATATAGCGAGCTCACAAAAGTAACTTGGCCTTCACGGGAGGATGCAACGCGTCTTTCGATTTTAGTTATAGGGGTTTCTGCTGCGATTGGCTTGATTCTTGCAGCGTGGGACTTAGGATTTAGCGAACTAGTGGAACGTCTTTTCTTGTAGTTAGCCGCTCGGGTCTAGCAGCAATTGTGCAAGCGCTTGGAAAGTTGAACAAAATGACAGAGCAATTAATTACTACAGAATCTGATACTCATTGGTACATTATTCACACATATTCTGGACAAGAAGATCGTGTGAAGCGCAATTTGGAACTTCGAATTGAATCTATGGATGTCAAAGATAAAATTTTCCAAGTTGTAGTACCTACTGAGGAGGAAATAGAGATTAAAGAGGGCCAGCGAAAATCTGTCCAGAGGAAGATTTTCCCCGGCTATATATTAGTTCAAATGGAGATGGACGACCAAAGTTGGTATGTTGTGCGCAACACGCCTGGTGTCACAGGTTTTGTCTCTTCTGAGGATGAAAAAGAACGCCGGCCGAAGCCTGTACCATTAGGTCAACAAGAAGTCGACGGAATTCTGAATAGGATGGAAGCACCTTCACCAAGAGTCAAAGTAGGTTTAACTGTTGGCCAAATGGTACGAATAACTAGCGGTCCCTTTGCAGAATTTATGGGCGCGGTGGATTCAGTCGATGAAGATAAAGGTAAATTGAGAGTTTTGGTTTCCTTCTTTGGACGAGAAACTCCTGTAGAATTAGATTTCTTACAAGTAGAGAGGGCATAGTGGCAAAGAGAGTTAGAGCAATATTAAAACTACAGTTGCCTGCGGGCGGGGCTACTCCTGCTCCTCCGGTAGGCCCTGCATTGGGCCAGCACGGAATAAACATAATGCAGTTCGTGAAAGAATATAATGCTCGAACTGCAAATCAGGCTGGCACTATAATTCCAGCTGAAATTACAGTGTTTGAGGATACTTCGTTTACTTTTGTAACAAAGACTCCTCCAGCATCTGAACTAATTCGAAAAGCAACCAATCTTCCTAAAGGTTCCGAACGTGCAAGGCACGAACAAGTTGGAGTTATTTCACGTGCGTCTTTACGTGAAATTGCAGAATCTAAACAAAAAGATTTGAATGCAGCAGACGTTGATGCAGCTATCAAAATAATCGAAGGTACCGCTCGCAGTATGGGAGTGGGGGTTGAAGGAGAGTAAATGGCTGCTCAAAGTAAGAGATATACGAATGCTTCTGAACATATAGATAAAGAAAAGGCGTATGACGTTTCTGAAGCTATTGAATTAATAAAAAAAACTTCTACTACTAAGTTTGATGAAACTGTAGAAATTCATATTCGAACTAGTGCTGACCCGCGACACGCGGATCAGCAACTCCGTGGTATTGCTACGCTACCCCATGGTTTGGGTAAATCAGTACGTGTAGCAGTGTTTGTTACTGGCGAGGCAGCTAGAGCAGCAACTGAGGCTGGTGCTGAAATTGTTGGAGCTGATGATTTAATCGAGAAAGTAGATGGGGGGTTTCTTGATTTCGATGTTGCCATTGCGACTCCAGACATGATGGGGAAGATTGGTAAATTGGGCAGGGTGCTTGGCAGGAAAGGATTGATGCCGAATCCTCGTACTAACACGGTGGTCCAACCGCACGATATTGCAGGCGCAGTTGAAGAGGCAAAGAAAGGCCGAGTGGAACTGCGAATGGACCGTACTGCAATTATCCATTCCCCTGTAGGTAAAGCTAGTTTTGATAATGATAAATTAAGAGATAACGTGGCTTCAGTAGTCGATACTATCAATCAGCTTAAGCCTACTGCAATAAAAGGCCAGTTTGTGAAAACAGTATTCCTTACTACGACAATGGGTCCAAGTGTGCAATTAGATTTGGGCTCGACTATGGCAATGAAAATAGAGTAATATATAGCTTAGCACCGAAGACAGTGGGTCTCTAGAAATAGAGTTAAGCCATATGGGCCCACCGAGGTTTCCTGACTTTAATTGTTATGAACCCGCGTCTTCGGATGCGGGTTTTTTTGAGGTGAATTATGCCGACAGAGGCTAAAGTACAAGCAGTATCGGAGCTGGTAGATAAGTTAAGTCGTGCTTCTATTGCTATCTCCACTGATTTTTCAGGACTAACAGTCAACGAGATAACGGCGTTACGTCGTCATCTACGTGAGGCTGGCGTCGAATACAAAGTGGTTAAAAATAGAATTGCTTCAATTGCTGCGGAACAAGCAGGACTGGATTCTTTTAAAGAAATCCTCGAAGGAGCTTCAGGTATTGTCTTAGGTTACGGAGAGCCTGTTGCGGCAGCCAAGGCTGTAGATGAATACATCAAAGAGAGTCGTGCGGAAATGAAGATACGCAAGGGTATCTTGGAGGGCTTGTTGATATCCGAATCACAAGTAATAGCATTGGCTGCTCTTCCTGGCAAAGACCAATTGATTGCCAAGCTTTTAGGTCAAATGAATGCACCTATTTCGGGCTTGGTGAATGTATTAAGCGGACCTACTCGAGCCTTAGCTATTGTTTTACAGCGCAGGGCAGAGCAGCTAAGTGCTAGTAATTAAATTAAAGGAAGTATAGGGGGAAATATGGCAACGAAAGAGGAATTGTTAGAGTCTATAAAATCACTATCTGTTCTTGAGCTTGCAGAGCTGGTTAAGGCTTTGGAAGAGGAATTTGGCGTTAGCGCGGCTGCTCCCGTAGCTGTTGCGGCTGCACCTGCTGCTGGTGGGGATGCTGCCGCCGCAGGCGATGGTGCTGAAGAATCTGACGAAGTTACTGTGACACTTCAAGAGATTGGCGCAAATAAGATTAACGTTATCAAGGTTGTAAGAGAACTTACCAACTTGGGATTGCGTGAGGCTAAAGAATTAGTAGAATCTGCACCTGCTGCTATTCGAGAGAATATCAGCAAGGACGATGCTGCGGACACTGTTAAAAAACTTGAAGAAGCCGGTGCAACCGCATCCGTAGCGTAGTTAAGATATAAATTTAGAAGAGTGTGGTGGGCTCTAATGGTCACCACACTCTTCTACCGAAAGTAGGCGTATGTCATTAGGCGAAGTTCTCAAAGATGCTCTGGACAGAAATGAGAGATATATGATCCCTGCTGTTGAAGGTTTGTCGAGAGACCAATTAATGCTGAGGCCTGCTCCGGAATCTAATCCGATTGGCTGGCTCATGTGGCATCTATCCCGGGTCCAAGATTATGCCGTATCGACGCTTTCATCTGAAGAGACTGAGTGGGTTAAGGGCGAATGGTATAAGCACTTCAATATGGCTCCGGATCCTGGCTATCGTGGTAACGGAGACTCTAATGAACAAGTGGACGCGTTTTCTGCACCCAGTGCTCAAATTCTTATTGATTATTACAAGGCTGTACGCCAGAACACAGACAAGTTCCTCAATTCATTGAATGAATCTGAACTAGATCGAATGGTACCTCCCGTCAGAGGTACGGATCTGGTTCCTTTGAGAGAACGCCTTCCCGGAATAATGGTGGAATCTATTCATCATGGTGGGCAGGTTTCTTATGCTAGAGGTGCCTTGCTTGGAAGAGGATGGCTCGACGCCTAATAGTTCTCTCTTTTACGCAGTGCCCGAATCTCGTCGATACCAATTCCGCTACCAAGTTTCATAATGCAGAATTTCACTTACTGGTCGACGTTTAGATCCCCCAAAATGCTCCCCATCGGCAGGCCATCCTACCGGCACCATGCATGAGGTTGTGTATTCATTTGGTATACCTAGAAGTTTTTTAACCTCGTTTTCATGGCGACGATGGAACGTCGTGATAACGGATCCAAGACCCAATGCAGTGGCTGCTAGCATTAAATTTTGAACTGCGGGGTAAATCGATGCCCCGCTAGAAAAACTAGGAGTTCGCCCATTGGCTTCACTGATGCATGGAAAGATAAGAGCTGGGACCTCAGCCAGATGGTTAGCCAAGTATTGGGCAGATCTATACACGGCATTGCGGGGCCTTGAAGGATCGGATTCGTAAACTGCAATCCATCCATCATGATACCAATTTGCGATTTTATCTTTTTTATCTTGCTCGGTTACTACAACGAAAGACCAAGGTTGTTTGTTGCTACCAGAAGGAGCTCGGATGGCAGAATCAATAATACTCTCGATTAAAGACTTTGGTATTTTTGTAGGTTTAAATTTTCGTATTGCTCTTTGAGCGTAAATGGTTTCAAACAAATCAGGCATTTAAATTCCTATTAAATGGATCAGTAATTTAGTGAGAGGCTTAGATCACAGTCTTAGCCCACCTAATTAAGGGCTCCCAGTCTACAGTAATTAATGCTTAAGCGCTGAGGCTATATTTGTCTACACTGATTGGCTCGAACGAGATGTAGTCTTTTATCACTCGGCAGGCTGGAGATGGATTAAAATACGACCATGCGGCAGCTTCTGCTTCTCGACCTCTAATCCGCAGTGTCCAGAATGTAACCTTCCCATTATCTTTGCTCCAAATGGAATAATGCATTGGGTAAAGGAATTGCATTTTTATGTCCTGAGAAGGGATGTAATATTCCGAATGCATACCTGTAGCTGTCACTTTTATCGCACGGCTAGTGGAAGCTACTACAACCCCAGCGAATTCAATCGTAATAGTAGTATCAGGGTATTCAATAGATACTTTGGGCTTACTTGAATCTGATTCTAATTTAATCATTTACTGTTTACTTGGCAGATAGTGGATATAATTTTTTGAGGTGGGGTTTATGGTTCGTCACCATAATTTTCCATATGTGAGACCGCTCCTCTGCTAGCGAGCTCTTTTTCAAAATGCAGCCGTATCGCAGGATCTTCTTCTTTAAATTGGATTTGGGGACCACCTGTTTCTTTATATCTTGTTCCAACGTAGCCCGCAAACCTGGGGTTTCCGTATCTCAAAACTAGATACCGAATGGGTTCAGCACTACAGTTGAAATGCTGATGGTACCCTGGCCCAGGAGACATAAGAGTACCTGCTTTGTAACTCAATTGTTCCCACTCCGTTCCTGGTGAAGGATAAACACCTTCAGGCCACTGCAAGTCATAACCATCTCCGCTTAGAAAAAGGTAGGCTACATCTGAAACTAAACCTGCTTTTTTGCGATTCGCTTCACTTGTATGCGCTTTTTTATAGGTACCAGCGGGGAATTCTGATAAATGGCAAATGAAATGGCCGTTTGCCATATTTATCATCATATTTGCTCCTGGGCCCCGTGCAGTCCATCGATCAAGATTGACGTTATACACATTAGGAATGAAATTCGTTTCCATAAATCGATCTTCTAATTTCGTAGATTTTCCACTGAAATAGAGTTCATCATTTGGATCGAATCGATCTGGAAATGTCATTGGGCAATCAAAAATAAATTCAGGGCTGCCATATAGATTGAATGCGGTAGGCGCGTTAGTCGCCCCATAAAGCCTTGCAGTTTCATCACCGCTCGCATTATAAATTTCATGCCATGAATTTAATGGGATCGAAAAAACACTGCCAGTTTGCCATTCAAAAGTATGCTTAGGCGTGCCTTCATACCATACAGCAGTTGCGCCACGACCTTTGACAACAAAAAAAATCTCCTCATACATATGTCTTTCTAATTTAAACGACCCACCTGGAGGTATATCGCAGACAAAGCGTATTGTTCCTTGATTATTAACTAAAGCTCCATCTAATGGTTCTCCAGTCAAATCTAATAACGCTGCCTTTGTACCTGTCCGCTCCCAATTAGCAACTTCAATAGTATTAATATCAGGAACTAATTGCTGGGTATGTACTGCCAGCCCTTCATCGGATACCCATTTTTCATAAGGAGTCAGTGTCCATGGTTCATAACGTTCTGAGATAGAAACCATATTACCTCCAATCTGCTTCATTGATTATGCTTAAATCCATAACTCGACAGATAATGTATGAATGCTAACCTGTTGTGTAGATTCTTCAAAGAGGGCATGCGATGGATAATATAAAAAAGGCTGCGATGGACGCAATTGATCGTAATCGGAAGAAGCTAGAGGATCTGAGTTTGAGGATTCACTCGAACCCTGAAATTGGGTACGAGGAGGAAAAAGCTTCTAATTGGCTTGAAGATCAGCTGGATCAAGCAGGTTTTGTTGTGGAACATGGGATCTGCGATTTACCCACTGCTTTTAAAGCCACGAAAGGTTCAGGCCCGTTACATATTATTGTATGCGCAGAATATGATGCCCTCCCTGGGATAGGGCACGCGTGTGGACATAATGTGATTGCTGCCACAGCAGCAGGTGCGGGAATAGGAGCTGCTGAAATTGCAGATGATATCGGACTAAAAGTCACGGTATTGGGTACGCCAGCAGAGGAAGTTTTGAGATCTGGAGGCAAGATTCACTTGCTTGAAAATGGAGCCTTTGATGACGCACATGCAGCTATGATGACTCATCCGGCGCCTTGGGACGTGGCTACTTGGCCTATAGTGGCTGCTGCATTCATGGAAGTTCACTACGAAGGTAAATCTGCTCATGCTGCTGGGTTTCCCGAAAAAGGAATAAATGCGGCTGATGCAATGACAATTGCACAAACATCTATAGGGTTGTTACGCCAACAAATTCGTACTACGGACAGAGTTCATGGAATGATTACAAATGGAGGCGATGCCTTTAATATCATTCCTGCTCATGCGTCCGCTGACTATGCAGTGAGGGCTCGCACTTTGGATGAATTAGACGAGGTTTATCAAAAAGTTTTGCGTTGCTTTGAGGCAGGTGCATTGGCAACGGGTTCTAAGCTAAAGATAATTGGAGGAGATAAGCCATTTGCGCATTTAGAGCACGATTTAGAAATTGCCAATCTTTACCAGCTTAATGCAGAGGTTTTAGGTCGAAAATTTCCTGAATCAAATTTAGACAGCCCCGCAACACCAGTTTCTACTGACATGGGTAACGTTTCTTTGATGCTTCCCACTATTCATCCCGCCATTGGAATTGACTGCTTGCCTGCGGTCAATCATCAGCCCGAGTTTACTGCTGCATGCGCAACAGATTCTGCACTTCAAGCACTTTACGACGGTGCAGTTGCCATGGCATGGACCATGATTGATATGGCGTCACAGCCCCAAATAAAAGATAGATTGCTACATAAATAAAGGCAGCACCTGAAAATTCGAGGTGCTGCCTTTATTTATATTGTTTCAACTAAGCGACTAAACGTATCGCTACTACTAAGACTACGGTAATCAAGATGCCTGCGACAATCGTTCCTCTTATTGAGTCTAATGGGTTTTTCATAATTGAATTTTCTCCTATGGTTATTTCTTCTTACGCCCAAAGACCTTGTAGGTGACGAGCGGCCACCATGAAGAAGAGCATCGGGAATGAAAGCATAGTATTAGTACGTGAAGCGAGCAGTGCTGTGCGTGCCCATTTTGGCTGGTCGGCAGGTGCCGCAGTACCATTATCCATAGTGTCTTTGACAGCAGCAATTATTTTCTGCTGGTTAGGCCAAATAATGAACCATACATTAAACGCCATAATTATTCCGAGCACTCCACCAATAGCGATGTTACGGAATTGATATGAGTCCCAATAAGCGCTACCTTGCTCATAAGCGAACCCAAGGATCAAAGCAATTCCGAAGGCCAATGTGGCTAACGATGCCCACCTGAATATGTTTAACGAAAACGGGAGTATTGTTGTTTGATACTGCGGTCGCGCTGACGCTTCCATACGCGGTAATGCAACGGCCTGTATAAAGTTATAGAAATACAGTATTCCGATCCATAAAATTCCGCTAAAAATGTGTCCAACCCGCATGAGGTCAAGGTATATTGCTGTTCCAGTTAATTCCACGACACACACTCCTTACACTTATTCGTGGCGATTCTACTCTACAATTACTTCTCCGACCATACCTTCTGATGCGTGTCCACTAATAATACAAATCAATTGGTAAGTCCCGGGCTTAGTAAATGTGTATTCTTCAATGGTAGGTTCATCATTTCTTGAAACTATCCAATTTATTCCTAGCTCCCTGATCGTAAATGAATGGACGGAATCAGTGGAGTTCATCACGAATTTAACTTTTTCATTGGTTGAAAAAGCAAGACGTTCAGGTACAAAATTATAATTATTCATGATGATATTAACTTCTCCATCAGTGACTTTTGTTACGGTTGGAGTAGGTAGAGTTTCGGTCGCGCTACAGCCAATTATCATGAATAAAGCAACGCTCGTTACCAACGACATTGAAAATGTACGCATACTTAACAAATCTCCTAATTGGCTGTTAATTCTGAGAATGCGATTTTTGCTATACCGGCCATCGTATCTATCTCATTTTGTGTATGTGCTAGTGATACAAACCCGCATTCAAATTGTGACGGTGCAACATAAATACCGCTGTCTAAAAGATGATGGAAATATTTGGAGTAGGCGGAAGTATCGGAGGCTGCAGCACCGGCCCATGAACATACTTTTTCATTCGCAAAAAATACAGTAAACATAGATCCTACCCGATTGATTTGAATTGGCAGATTGGCTAGAGCCGCTGCTTTATATAACCCTTCTTCAGCCCTCGCCCCTAAAGCTTCAAGCGCTTCATATGTTTTTGGTTCACTTAATTTACTAAGGCAAGCTATGCCCGCAGAAACTGCAAGAGGATTCCCTGAAAGCGTTCCGGCTTGATAACTTGGACCAAGAGGGGAGACCATTTTCATGATTTCACGCTTTCCACCATAAGCTCCTACGGGTAAACCCCCACCAATTATTTTGCCTAGACAAGTCAGATCTGGACTTACTCCATAAAGATTTTGTGCTCCTCCATAACTGACCCGAAAACCAGTAATTACTTCATCAAAAATCAGCAATATACCATTTTGGTCACATAGCTTCCGAAGCCCTTGGAGGAACCCATTACGTGGCTTTACCACTCCCATGTTTCCTGCGATAGGCTCGACAATTATTGCTGCAATTTGATTAATATTTTCATCGATCAATTCCACAACAGAGTTTAGATCGTTGAACTCTGCTACTAGTGTTTCAGATGCGTAACTAGCTGGAACACCTGCACTTGTAGGTACGCCATGCGTAGCTGCTCCCGATCCTGCTTTTACTAGAAGGCCATCTGAATGGCCGTGGTAATTACCATTAAATTTAATTAGTTTGTTTCGATTGGTATATGCACGAGCTATGCGAATTGCGCTCATAGTGGCTTCAGTTCCAGAGCTCACTAGCCGCAGCATTTCTATAGACGGAATAGCGGTTGAAATTAATTCGGCTAGCAAAAGTTCTTTCTCAGTAGGTGCTCCAAAGCTAGTCCCTTCAAGAGCAGCTGATCTAATCGCATCTACAATCACTGGATTTGCATGTCCAAGGATTAGGGGTCCCCAAGAACCAAGGAAATCTAAATATTCGTTCCCGTCAACATCCCAAACTTTTGATCCAAGTCCTTTTGCGATGAAAGGGGGTACTCCTCCCACACCATTAAATGACCTTACAGGGCTATTCACTCCTCCTGGCATCAATTTTTGGGAGCGATTAAATAATTCTTGCGAACGTGTTTGATTCATACTCATCCCATTGCGATCCTTACTTTAAGCGCAACTGGGTCGCTTAAAGTGGATTTATATTTTGTGTAATTTGACAATAATGACCAGCGATCCCTATATACAGATAATCTTTCTCCAAGAGACTCAATGTCATTTGGTGTACCAAGATTAAGTACCCATGACGCTTCGACTGGTGCACCTGATGCGAATCTTTCAAATACAATTGACGGTATTAGCCAACATTCGTAATTAGAAGTCACACAAAGTATGAATAAATGTGCTCTTGGCCTAAATCTATCCATCTGAAAAGAGGACGAATCTTTTTGGGATATGGGTTCTCGGATAATTACTTCAGTATACGTACCATCGCCAGTACGTATGGCAAAATCTATGTCGGAGCTTGTATTTAGTGGCTTAAATACAGAAACTCCGCTTTCAATTAATTTTAAGCTGATATATTCATGAAGAGTTGGCATAGACTCAGTTTGATGTAAGGGCCTCGGCAGCAGATTTGGCGAAATAGGTAATGATCAGGTCAGCTCCTGCTCTTTTTATACTTGTGAGCATTTCAATCATTGCTTCTTGCTCATCAAGCCATCCGTTAGCAACTGCAGCCATGAGCATGGAATATTCGCCAGACACATTATACGCTGCAATTGGGTGATCAAACCGACTTTTTGCCTCTGAAATTATGTCAAGATAAGCTAGTGCGGGTTTGACCATTAAGATATCAGCACCCTCAATCGCATCTTGTGTCAATTCTCTTATTGCTTCATTAAGATTTGCGCCGTCCATTTGGTATGTTTTTCGGTCTCCATTTTTAGGAGCAGATTCTGCAGCTATCCTAAACGGTCCATAAAAAGCAGAATTCATTTTTGCTGAATATGCCATAAGAGGAATATTTTCAAATTTCTGGGAATCTAAGGTTTTTCTAATTGCTTGTATTTGCCCATCCATCATAGCCGACGGAGCAATTATGTCGGCGCCTGCACGAGCGTGTGAAAGAGCAATTTCTCCTAATAAGTTAAGAGTTTGGTCGTTATCGATAGTTCCATTACTTTGAAGGACTCCGCAGTGGCCATGATTAGTGTATTCACACAAACAGACATCCGTAATAACAATAAGGTCAGTAAATTTTTCCTTTAGCTTTTTTACAGCAGTCTGAATAATGCCCTCATCACTGTATGCTTCTGACCCAGAATCATCTTTTGTTGGGGGTATACCAAACAACAATATCGAACGTATACCTAAGCGGGTGGCCTCTTCGACTTCTTCTAGCAATAAATCAATCGATAATTGATTTTGTCGAGGCATTGGTTCTATTGGGATTTTACGATTAACGCCAGAGGTGACAAAAAGAGGATAGATAAAATCGTTTGGGCTAAGCCTAGTTTCCTTTAATAATTCCCTTAATGATGGTGTTCGCCTTAGCCGGCGGAGCCTTTTTATAGGGAATTGAGACTGAGTATTTTGAGGAAATTTGTTATTTTGAATTTGACTCATAGCCCATAAGTTCTAACAAAGCAGAATGTAGCCCTGATATCGTATGCTCTTTTGCTTCAATATCTACAGTTACACCTAAGGATACAGCAGTTTGACTAGTAACTGGTCCAATAGAAACCACTTTTGAAGCATTTATTCCTGAGATATCACCATTTAGTAGCTCGACTAAATTTTTCACAGTAGAAGAGCTAGTAAAGGTAATTGCGTCTATAGTGCCTGATGACAAAATTTCTTGGGCACTTCCTGAGCTATTTTCAGGAGTTTTCGTGTTGTAGGCATCAAGTTCTGTTACATTTGCTCCTAATTTTCTCAGCCCTAATGGAAGCGTTTCGGAGGCTATGTCTGCACGGAATAATAAGAAATTTACTCCTCCAATAGAGTAAGGTTTGAATGCTTCTGACATAGCTTCTGTTGTGTAGACATCAGGTATTAAGTCAGGGCGTATACCATATTTTTCGATTTCCTCTGCAGTGGCTGGTCCTATAGCACCTACCTTATTTTGGGAAAAAACCCTGGAATCAAGCTCCAGAAATTTCATTCTATTAAAAACTGCATCAACGCCGTTAGCGCTAGTGAAAACTACCCAGCTATAGTTACTGAGAGAGTTAATGGCGGCATCAATAAGCTTATAATTTTCTAAAGGTTGAATTTCTATAGTGGGGAGCTCTACTGGGTTCCCACCTTCCGAGCGAATCAAATCACTCAGCCTGCTCGCTTGCGTCCTAGTGCGCGTGACTAGTATTTTTTTCCCAAATAGAGGGCCTTGATCAAACCATCTTATATCGCCTCTTAATTCAACTACGTCCCCGATTATTGAAACTACAGGAGAGCTGATATTTGCAGCAATTCCTTTGCTTACGATATCGGAAAAAGTTCCATCTACTGTTTTTTGTTCGGATATCGTCCCCCATTGAGTCACTGAAATAGGGGTCTTTGGCGACTTACCTTCTTTTATAAGTGCATCAATTATTGATGGCAAACTTTTCCATCCCATGAGTATGACCAGAGTACCAGGTGTTTTAGATAATGCCTTCCAGTCCAAGCTTGACGTTGGTTTTGAAGGATCCTCTGAGCCAGTTACTACAGTGAACGCTGTAGACACCCTACGATGCGTAACGGGAATACCAGAGTAAGCTGGTACAGCAATAGCAGAGGTGATTCCTGGGATTATTTCAAATGGAACCCCTGCATTTTTTAATGCTATGGCTTCTTCACCACCTCTTCCAAATACGAAAGGATCTCCACCTTTGAGGCGGACAACATTTTTTCCTTGTAACGCAGCTTTGACTAATTGTTCATTTATCAGTTCTTGGAATGCCCCTGGGGTATCGGGTTCTTTTCCCATGTATACGAATTCTGCCTTTTTTGCTACATCGAGAAGCTCGCTAGGTGCTAATCGATCATGAACCACAACATCTGCATTTTGCAGTAATTTATACCCCTTCATTGTTATTAAGCCAGGATCACCAGGGCCTGATCCTACCAAGTAAACGGTGCCTATTTTCAATATAAACTCTCCAGTAATTGGGCGGCGCCTTGTTCAATCAACGCCTGATACGCTGCCTTTGCTAAAAGCTCAGGTTCGTTTGGTTCTCCTGTAACTTCTACTCGGTAGCTCATTGAACCATCTGGCTCAGTTAAGGTTGCGAATAATTGAAGTGAATTATCCTTCATGCTGGCATGAGCGCCAAGAGGGATATTGCACCCCCCTCCGGCTTGTTGAAGCAACGCTCTTTCTGCTTTTACCGCTACGCTGGTTGGTATATCAACAATTTGATCAACCATACCAATTAGTTCGACATCATTTTTTCGTACTTCGACAGCTATTGCAGCTTGACCGGGTGACGGAGTACATATTTGAGGTGATAGGTACTCTGAAATATAACGTTCCATACCTAATCGTTTTACACCTGCAGCCGCAATTATTACACCATCGTAATTATCTCCTGATGATTTTTGGATGCGTGTCTCTACATTACCTCGTATATCCAAGAACTTAAGATGCTTTGCCCCATGTAGCAGTTGCGCAGCACGTCGAGTGCTACTTGTGCCAATCCTTGCGCCTTCGGGTAAATCTAAAAGAGTTTTTCCCCACCGATTTACTAATACATCCCTAGGATCTTCTCGTTCAAGCACGGGAATTGTAATTACCTCTTCCCTTTGTATGGTCGGTAGGTCTTTTAGGCTATGTACTGCAATATCGATGCGCTGCTCGACCAATGCTTGCTCTAGCTTAGAAGTAAAGGCACCGATGCCTATAGATTCTATTTTTTCTTCGGGGAACTCATCGCCACCTGAAAGTATTTGAAGAATTTTAAAATTTGCATTGGGATTTATTGGTCTTAATCGGGCAAGTACAGCTTCAGTTTGAATCAAGGCAAGCTTGCTGCCTCTAGTACCTATTCGTATTGAGCTTTCCATAAGGCGCATTCACTCTCGAAGCCCGAAGAGTTCCCGAGCGTATTGTGTAAAAGAAGCATCGTTTTTTGATCGCAATGATGCAGTGGGAGCGTGCAATAATTTTTTGATAATCGCCTTTGTCATTTTATCAATTTTCTCTGCATCTTCGGAAGAAGATAGTGATATTTGTTGTAAAGTTTTTGATATTTCTTCGGCTCGAATGTTTTCAGCAAAATCGTGAATAGCAGAAATTGTTGGTGTAACTAATCTTGATTTCCACCAATTCCTGAACGACTCCACTTCTTCAGCAATAATTGATTCTACTTTTGAGGCTTCTGCTTCACGTTCGATTCGGTTATTTGTTGCTATTGACTCTAAGTCATCTAAAGTGAAGATTTGGACACCTGGAATATCATTCGCTCCGTGCTCCACATCTCGTGGTGCAGCAATATCCATAATTAAAAGTGGTCTTTGTTTTCGATTATCCATTATTTCCGCTAATTCGCTCTTAGAAATAATGTGCTCAGGAGCTCCCGTAGCTGTTACGACGATATCGGATTGAATTAATAAAGAGCTTAGGTCATCAAGAGATGCTATTTCAGCGTTAACGTCATTAGCAAGATCGTGTGCATTTGTAATTGTTCTATTAGCTATTGTGATTTGCTTTGAGCCTGAGTCTCGCAGAGCTTGAGCAGCTAGACGTGATGCCTCTCCGACTCCGATTATCAATGCTCTCACCTGTTCTAATTGCCCAATGTACTGCTTGCTAAGCTGCACACAAGCCCTACTTACAGATAATGCATTGCGACTTATTGATGTCTCGGTCCTTGCTCTTTTCCCTGTTCGGATTGCACTATGGAACAGGTGTGCAATTGTTCCTCCAGCAATGCCCTGCTTCGCAGCGGCACTAAAAGAATCCCTAACTTGGCCAAGTATCTCAGACTCGCCTATTATTTGTGAGTCTAAACTCGATGCAACTCTAAATAGGTGGGTTACGGCTTTTTCTTGTTCAAGGACATAAAGATTTTGCTGGAAATTATCAATTTCGACCTCAAAAAAGTGCTGCAAAAAATTACGATGTGCTTTTATACCATGCTCAGCATTAGTTGCGACACTATAAATTTCCGTTCGGTTACAAGTTGCAACTATTACACCTTGGGATGTGTAATTTGAGAAAGCATTTAATGCCCGGGGCAGGGCATCATTCGTTAAACTGACCTTCTCGCGTACATTGATAGGGGCGGTTTTATGGCTAAGGCCTGTAAGAAGAATACGCATTTAGTTGCTTTCACCCGCACTTAAAGCATCTTTCAAATATGCTTTAGCGTATTTGATTTGCCCAGATTGGACATTTTCAAGCAAGTGGGTATCCATTGCAGACTGCCATTTTTCTGGTAACGCAGTTATACCTTCAGATTTCAATTCACTTCTTACTTCAGCAAGTACTTCAATTGCATCTGCCCATTCAATACACCTACAAAACCCTTCATGGTTAAAGTGTTCTGGGTTTTGAGTCCCATCAATAAGCTCTCGAAGCTTCCGGGCTAGAGCAGGACTTTTCCCTGCAGTAGATATAGCGATAGTTACTGGTCCTTTTTCAATTATGGAAGGAGCAATGAAACCACATAATTCGGATTTATCTACTACGTTTAGAAAAATTTTCCTTTGTTCTGCTTCTTGAGCGATAGACTCGTTAATTTCTGAATCATCGGTAGCTGCAATTGCCAGCCAGGCACCGTCTAAATCCCCAGCCTGATAGGTTCGCTTATGCCATTGGATTGTCTTTTTTCTCGCCAGCTTTGCGACAGATGAAGTTGAGTCTGGGCTAATCAAGGCAATTTTTGCATTTGCAGCTAATAATTGTTCGATTTTTCGTTCCGCAATTATGCCCCCTCCAATGACCACTACGAAGCGACCGTTCAAATCAAGAAAAGCGGGGTAGTATTGGTTGTAATTATCCAGCGTACTCTTCCTCAACGAAATATCGAACACGAGTTTTTTTGTATTCTCGACTGCTGTACAGAAGTAGGTAATCGTCTATCCCTGTGTAATTAGCTATTTCCGTAGCGACGTCTTCACAAGTCTGCTGATTGGTTGCATGGATCATAGTGAAATGAGTGTATTTCCAATCAGGGAAAGTAGGTCGTTGGTAGCAATGAGAAACCCATGGGCTTTCAGCCATTTTTAGACCTACTTCAACAGCTTTTTCTTCTGGGACATGCCAGACTGCCATCGCATTTGCATGGAATCCTGCTTTCCGGTGATACAGTACAGCACTGTAGCGGCGCATAATTTGCCTTTCGACTGCAATTTTTGCCCATTCGAATAATTCTGCCACACTAATACCAAGCTTTTGAGCCATATCATCAAATGGGTAAGGGGTCACTGGCAGGTCTTCCTGCAGCTCTCTAATGAATTCTATATCTCTCTCTGAAAGATCTTCAGCGCGATTCCAGTTTTCATTTAATTCAGGTTTCTTTTCGACCGCTGAGCCTGTTCGGCCGTAGCCATCAGGTGAGAAATATTCGTAGGCTGCGCCCTCCTGCTTGATCATGTCAAAGTTAACACCGATCTTGAAGAATCGAATAGTAGGCATAATTCGCGCTGCAATTGCGCCTGTTTCTTCAGCCATTTCATTAACTACGGAATCAATATCTTCATGGGGTGGAACCGCAATGGTAAACCAAAGATTAAAATGCCCATTGCGGGCGTAATTATGGCTAACTCCAGGGTGCTTGTTAATGCGTTGTGCTGCCTTATCAAGAATATCGTCAGGATACTTAAAAGCAACGAGTGTGGTTTTGTACCCGAGTCGCCTCGTGTCAAAAATGGCACTAACTTGCCTTATAACGTTTTCTTTCTTCAGCCGCTCGATTCTTCTCATAACTTCGCTTTCAGTTGAGTCAACTGCCTCTGCGATTCGCTTGTAAGGAGCGGGGTCCAATGGGAAATCCGATTGAACTAGATTTAGAATTTCGCGATCTAATAGGTCTGGCTGGGTTGTAACAGTCAAATTGCACCCTCGTTCCTTTAAAGATAATAGGCAATTGGCTTTAGGTCAAACGTATTTTTGTCTATGATGCAGGGGTGAGCAAAAATTCAGACAGTAAATCAAGCAAAAAAGGACTATTTTATGGTTGGTATATAGTCGCGGCTATTTTCTTCATGGTCTTTGTATCAGCAGGCTTCCGTCAAAGTTACGGACTGTTTATACCTTCTTGGATTGATGAATTTGAAGTTTCAGTATCAACTATTTCATTTGTCTCCGCTGGAGGCTGGGTAGTTAACGGAATAGCACAGCCAATTGTTGGTCGTATGTCCGATCAGTATGGCGCTAGAGTGGTAATGGTATGGAGTGTCGTAGTTTTGGGCATTAGCACTGTAGGAATGGCCTTGGCTACGGGTATTTGGGTTTTAGCTTTTTTTTACGGGATATTTGGTTCGTTCGCAGTTGCTGGTGCGCAATTTACACCAGTCACACCCTTAATCTCACGTTGGTTTGTTAAAAAAAGAGGCATGGCGTTGAGTTTTCTCACGTCGGGGGGTTCAGCGGGCGCGATGCTTATAGTTCCTTTCTCAGCTTTCTTGATGGCTATGACAAATTGGCGATGGTCGCTTTTTGCTCTTGCTGCAGTGATTTTATTATTAGCGATGCCATTGGTATTACTAATTGTGCGAAATGAACCTAAGGAAATGGGAGTCTTTCCGGATGGCCAGTCTGATTTCAGCGATAGCAAAGATAATCAGCGATTAATGAGAGAAGGCCCATTGGCCGTATCAAAATGGCCTGATTCATATCGTTCGGCACCTATGTGGCAACTTACTCTTTCTTACATCGTATGTGGGGTGACTACGGCAATAATCTCTGTTCATTTCGTGCAGTATGCTAAGACCGAAGGTATAAATGAAACATCCGCTGCTTTGGCATTTGGGTTGCTAAGTTTTATGAACTTGGTAGGTGTTTTAGTTCTCGGCTTTATTTCAGATAAAGTTAAGAGGAAAAATGCATTAGCCGTAATATATGCTTTTCGTGGAATAGGTTTTTTGGCATTATTGATTTTCCCTAGTTCGTATGGGATCTGGATTTTTTCAGTGATTGCGGGTAGCTCTTGGCTAGCCTCGGTTCCGCAGACTAGTGCCTTGGCAGCTGAAGTATATGGGATCCGTAATGCTGGAACCATTACTGGCATGCTTAGCATGGTTCACATGATTGCGGGGGCGGTTGCTGTAGCTGCAGCTGGGCTGAATTACGATATTCTTGGGACGTACGATTTGACATGGCTTAGCTCGTTTGCCCTGTTAATTGCAGCAGCCATAATTTCTTTTACTCTTAATGAGCGACAATATTCTGCTAGGTATAATCCTGTTTATTCGGGAGCGTAGCGTGAAATTTTTTAACCCAGTTTATGCGCACCATTCCGAGCCAACTGACACAGAACTTCTACAATGGCTAGTTGAAACCGTCGATCTGGTTTTAGGTTATAACCGATGGTTGGTAATGGGCTTAGTTGGCTGTGTAATCATTATATTTCCTGTTGCTGTAATACTTCTCGCAAAGTATAAGAGTCGTTGAAATTTTATTTTTTGGGCGGCTTTGCAAGGAAGAAAAATGCAGCTGCAATAAAACTTGTAATTGCATAAGCCGTGAAAACTGGAATGTAATTACCGATTGAATCATGAACGGCTGCGGGTATTAAAGGGCCAGCTGCCATAGCGGGTGTGATTAGAAGTATAGTGAATCCATTTATAGACCCTACATGTTTTCTGCCGAAGTAGTCTGGCCAAGCCTGAGCCTGCAATTGCTGAGAACCTCCAATGACTAATCCAAGAGGCCAAGTCGCAGCAAATAGAGCAATTGGGCTACTTGCCAGTGTAAAAAAAGATATTGCGAATCCATATGCTAGGCCATAGAACGTCATTCCAATATGTACACCGAATTTGCCTGCTATAAACCCCCAAAAAGGGCGCCCAAAGATTGCTCCAAATCCATAGAAGGCAAATGCAGTAGTAGCTGTACTATATGAAAGCCCTTCATCAGTAAAATATGGAACCATATTTGCGATAATTCCTGTTGCGGGAAACCCGGTTAGCACAAAAGCGATAACGACAAGCCACAGCGATTTTGTCCGAATGGCTTCTTTTCGTGTCCAACTAATCTCGGTATCTGAAGCACCAGAACTGAAGGAATTTTTGGTGGGTATAATCTGCGCATTATCAGGTAAGAGGCCGAAATCCTCAGGTTTCCTACGTACGATAATCCATGCTAATGGGGCAAGTAATACGATTTCAAGGACACCTAATGTTGCCCACCCCGCCCGCCAAGATGTTTGCTCAACCAGCAGCGCAAAAATAGGGACCATTGCGAAACCAAAAACAGCCCTGCCGCCGCTAAACCAAGCGAAGGCGGCAGCTCTCCTACGTATAAACCAATTTGCGATTGCCGTTCGAGGACCGATATTCTCAAGACCTGTTCGGGCTATACCTACTCCAATTCCTAGAAGGAGATAGTATTGCCATTGTGCCCCAATGAATGCTAGACCTATAAGGCTAAGCCCACCCAGCAAAGCACTTAACGTCATTCCTACCCGAGCGCCATGCTTATCGAATAAACCCCCTACAAGCATTCCAAACCCAGCTGTTACAAATGTGGCAATGGTTAGTGCTAACACAAGCTCTGTGCGGGACCATCCGAGATCGTCTTCCATTGGAACTACTAGCACTCCAAATAGATAACTTGTTGCGGCCCCATGAATAAACAAAGAAAGAAATGAGACTCCAACGATCTGCCATCCTCGGTACAAAGAGAAAAAATTGAAATATCGTAAATACCGCAAATTTATGTATTCCCTAAAGTGATAATGGCAATGCCTACTACGATTATGCTTGTGGCAAATAGCTTTGTCGCAATTGATGAAGCTGTCGTTATTTCACCTAGCGCGCCTTTCCATATTAAGCCAATTATTAAGCTATAAATAACTAAGAAAAATGAACGAGTACTTGTTAGCGCAGTGACTAATGCTGCTGGTCCAAGAGAGAGAGCCCATAGAGATAGGAGTAGGCTTACTGTAGCAATGATAAATTCATTGGTTCCGCTTACCAATAATGCGGGACTACGCCGCGCAACCAATCCTCTCAAATCATTCCAAGGATCCCTTCGTAGATTGAAAAATAAAAACACTGATCCTAAACCAAGTGAACGTAGTGCATGAGTAAACAGTACGGGGAGTTCATCGACTGCTATTTTACCAAAAATGTGGGC
Source organism: Dehalococcoidia bacterium (assembly GCA_022449765.1). Lineage (NCBI taxonomy): Bacteria > Bacillati > Chloroflexota > Dehalococcoidia > Dehalococcoidia bacterium. The sequence continues at coordinate 20,391 of JAKUPZ010000007.1, forward strand.
ACTGCCTTGGATTGCACTCCCTATCATCAGTATTGCTAAAGATTTATTTAAAAAAGCTTTGCGATTTTTAAAATCAACCTTTACTGAAATTATGGTCGCGCCCATAACTACGGCCAAGATCGCTAGCCATTCGTAAATCCCAAGATTTTCTCCTAAGAAAAAGAATGCAAAAATAGCTGTAAATATTGGGAAGCTTTGAAATACGGGGACTGTTCTCGATACTTCTTCTGTGTAAAGGACATACATCAAAAACTGGGCACTCACGCCCCAAAGGAACCCAGAGAATAGCGCCCAAAATATAAGCGTGATAGTTGCAGTCGCAGGAACTTGTACCGCGCCTAGAATTACTACACCAACAGTTGTCTGTGCTATACCAATCATTAGAGGTAATGTTCTTGGTGTATTGGCGTATTTATAAATAACAGTCTTATCAAAAATATTTACTATTCCTGAGACTGCTGAGCCTATTAAGGCTATCGTAATCCAATCCAAACTAGCTGAAGGCCTTGTCGTAAGTAAGACAAGCGTCATTTCTTACAACATGCCCTGGTAGAGCACCTGTATGTTCTCCATTTTCAATGAGTACTTCACCGTTAACAATGGTGTAAGGAATTCCTCGTGCTGTTTGTTTCAATCGCATAGCGTTACCGGGGAGATCGTAAGACTCTTCAGATTCATTGAGGCTTAGCGCTTCATAATCAAATACGATTATATCGGCCTTACTACCTATTTCTATTCTACCTCTACCAACTACCCCAAATATATCTGCAGGAATAGAGGTTAATTGGCGAACTCCTTCTTCGATTGACATTATTTTTTTAGTACGTACCCAATGACTAAGAAAATAAACTCCGTATCCGTATCCGCCTTCTCTGACAACATGCGCTCCAGAGTCTGACAAGCCAATTAATGTGTGAGGGTGATTGAGAATTTCAGACATTGCATCGTCATCATTGTTTTGCTGGTTACGAGCAAACCAGGTTTTGAGCTGCTCTTCAATGCTGAGGTCAAGAAAAACATCTAAAGGATCTTTAGATTGTTCCAGTGCTAGTTCTTGAATGGTTTTGCCGGTAAGTATTGCATTAGATTGTAACGCAGTTTTAACGATAACTACGTGATCCCAACGACCAGAAAAGCCTAAAGCAGTTTTGTTGTTGTTTTCTTCAATTTCTTTGGCTAACTGTATGCGTGTTTTTCTTTCTGAAAACGCAGAAATTTTTTCTTCATCAGTACTATTCATGATGGATTTCCACGTAGGCATGAGATTGAAAAACTCGGCACTATTCATCTGGAAAAATCGGAGCCCCGGGCGAGGGTTGATTTGAGGGTAGACTTTTACGTTACCACGCGAATTTACATCCTCTAGGTGTGACAAATGTTTTTTCCATTGTTGTGGTTCAAGGACACTTTGCACGATTGATAGATATGTAACAGGTCTTCCGCTAGATTCGGAAATTTTTGTACAAATTTCATCACTTAATTCCTGGCCTAAAGGATCCCCAACCTGAATTACACCGGTATCTAACTCTTTTAAAGTACTTGCCACGCTATAGAGTTCATCTAGACTAGCAACGTTGCTTGGGAGGGGTCGACCATCAAGGCCTACGTGCCTAGGGTTGCGGTCAAATGATATGCCAAGTGCGCCTGCTTCAATGCTTTCTCTAATAGCATCTTGAATGGCTTCTATTTCTTCTCCTGTGGCTGTGCGATCATGGGACTCTTCTCCCATTACCCATCGACGTATGGCTGAATGCCCAACCATTACACCGTAGTTAATTCCTAATTTATTGTCCAACGATTCAAGGTATTCTCCAAAAGTAGACCATCCCCAAGGAACACCATTGATAAGTACGTCGTAGGGTATAGCCTCTACCTTCGCTAGCATCCCTGCAAGTGCAGTTTCGTCACCAGGTCGAACAGGCGCTAACGTCAAGGAGCAATTCCCACTTACGACTGTAGTTACTCCGTTGAAGCAAGAAAATGTACATAAAGGATCAAAAGTTACTTGGCCATCATAATGTGTGTGATGATCAATGAAACCTGGAGCAACAGTGTGATTTGTTGCATCAATAACTCTATCGGCGGAAGAATCTAAGTTTCCAATATCAGCAATCAAGCCGCCTATGATGCCAATATCGGCTATATAAGCTGCTTTGCCAGTACCATCTACAATGGTTCCATTTTTTATTAGAAGATCAAATTTCATCGCATCCTCCCGTTGCCAGTTTGGCTATAGTACTACGTTTAGCTAACGAATTTATGAAAGGGCACCCGCAATTTCTTCTTCAGATAGTTTATATACGGATCTAGCTTTCTCTGCGGTAATAATACCGTCTTGCAAATCGCCTTTTACAAGCTCTCTATCCCGATCTTGAGGATCTAATACACCGCCTCCACCGCCAGTTTCAATACTAAAAACATCCCCAGGTTTTAGTCCTATGTTTGAAGCGATCCCAGGGTATTTTTCTTGGTTATTGGTATCGGGATGCACTACTACATAAGCATTCGCGCCTGCATCGCCTCCGTCAACTCCAGAAGCTTCGCGTTTTGCTGCACCACCGGATAGTCTGCTATTGGATCGAACTTTGTATTCACGAATGTAGCCCGGTCCTCCACGAGATTTCCCATCTCCTCCAGTATCGGGCAGTGTTTCGAATCGTGTTACATCTACTGGAAATTCTGATTCAATGATCTCAAGACTGGTGAATCTGCCTCCACTTGCGCGTGCACCTACACCAGTGAACCCGTCGCCACCATCCCATGCACGTGCCCCAGCATACATAAGCTCATATTGCACATATTGGCGATCATTATCTCCTTGATAGCCAATGACAATTGAGCTTTGAGTAGAGCCATGAGCTAATGCTGGTTGACCGGCTGCTTTAGCCATAGCTGACATAATAACGCTTTCTGCAATGGAAACAGTTTTAGAATAAAAGCCTACAGGACCAGGAAATTCTGGATCCAGTATGCTGCCTTTTCTGAACCGGCATTCGATTGCATTGCCGAGTCCATGATTTATCGGCAGGTACGGATCAGTCATTGCTATTGCAGCGTGGTATACCAATCCCCTGATAAAAGGCTCTCTTACATTGATAGGTGCCGAAGCTTGGTTTCCAGTTTGAGTGAAATCCATGATCAGTCGATCACCCTCTTTAATTGCGGAGACATGTAAACGTATGGGGTTTCCTGGATTTGATGGGTCATCAACCCACGTCTCAGATTCGTGGACACCGTCTGTCCATTGAGCAATAAGATCTCTTGCCTGCTGTTCAGTTCTTGTACCTAAGTCTTCAAACATTTGTAGAAGAGTGTCTGCACCGTAAGTATTTATGGCGTCTTTGACTCTTTCCTCACCTATAGAAAAACATACTCCGGCTTTAGCGCTTAGGTCGCCAATCATCATCTCCGGAACCCTGCTATTGGCTTTTACAAAAGATGCAGTGTCCTGTACTAATTCGTAGTTTCGCATGTAGCGTACCGGCATGATTTGAAGACCTTCGCCGAATAAATCACGTGATGTTGCATTACGACTACCAGCTGCTACACCTCCAATGTCTGGAGTATGTCCCATACTTGCTGCAAAAGCGATCACCTGTGAATCATGGAAAATAGGCGTCATGATAACCATGTCATTTGCGTGGGGGCATCCACTGTAATAAGGGTGATTAGCAAGAAAAGCATCACCTTCAGCCATTTCATCCAGCGTATAAAATTGTAAGAGTCCTTTGACTGATTCAGGGTATGCAGCCATATGCGTTGGATGATTTGATTGGCCAACCAGCCTGCCCTGTTTATCGAGAACTCCACAGCTGAAATCATGCGATTCACGAACGATAGTGGAGAAGCCCGTACGAAACACCGCTTTCTCCATTTCTCTGACAATGCCGTCAAGGCGAGCCCTTAAGACTTCATAGGTTATTGGGTCAACGCTTGCCATATTTTGCTCCTCACGCTATATCAATCACAATGTTTAAATAGTCGTCAACTTTGGCTTTTTGCCCTGGGTAAACAACGGTTGTTGAGTCTAATTGCTCAACGATTGCAGGGCCGTTGAAGTTATGCCCTGGTTCTAATAGTTCACGATTGTAAATTGGGCATTCAACAAGGCCCTCTTTACTGTCAAAACACACTTGTCTATTTCCTAGTTTTGCAACATCGGACGAGGTTTTTGCCGATTCTCTCGATTTAAGCGATGCTTTCGAGACTATAGCGGAAGCACGTAATCTGTAGTTTACAGCTTCTGCATCTTCGTCGGCTGCAGCATGCCCAAACATTTGTTCATGAGTACTATCAAATCTACTGCGCGCGGCCGCAATATCGTCTTGATTTAATTCGTCTGAGCCACCAAGTGGAATTGTAAGTTCGTACCCTTGGCCTAAGTAACGAATGTCTATTCCAAATTCTAATTTTAGTTGGTCAAGGGAATAACCTTCATTCAGGAATTCGTTTTCAGCTTGAGAACGGAGTTCTCTCAACACACGTGATAACTCATCGGCTTTTAATTCAGATACAAGTCGCAAACGTGAGCGCACGTAATCTCTTCTGGGGTCTGCCATAAGTAGTCCTAAAGCTGAAGTTACTCCTGGTGCAGGAGGAACAATAACTTTGGACATTCTCAGATCTGCTGCAAGTCGGCCGGATGGAACTGGTCCTGCTCCTCCAAATGCAACTAAAGTAAAATCTCTTAGGTCATATCCTTGCTCGGTAGAAACAGCGCGAATGCCTTCTTCCATTTTTGCATTGACGATGCGAATAATTCCTTCGGCCGTTTCTAAGGTACCTAGACCAAGATTATGAGCCATTTCGGTAATAGCTTTTTCAGCACTTGTTTTATCCAATGCAACGCGTCCTGCAAGCTTGGACTCAGAGTTGAGGAAGCCTAATACTAAATTAGCGTCTGTTACGGTAGGTTGCTTACCTCCACGTCCGTAAGATACTGGACCGGGATCAGCGCCAGCACTTTCTGGACCGACTCTCAATCCTCCCCCAGATTCTACGGTTGCTATAGTTCCACCGCCTGCTCCAATAGTGTTGATCATGAGCATGGGAACTGCTAGTTCCCAATCTCCAATTCTCCCTGTAGTTGTCTCAAGTACACGACCCTCTTGCCCTAGTGCAATATCGGTGCTGGTACCTCCCATATCTAAGGAAACTGCATTTGAATAACCTGCGGTGGACGCAATTTGCATTGCTGCCATTGCTCCTGCACATGGTCCTGATAAAACTGTTGTTACAGGAGTAACGCTAGCAATTCTTGCGACTCCCCCATTACTTTGCATTACATAAAGAGCGTCGCTAGTAACCTTGTGTTCTCTTATTCTCCGCTCTAACGCTTCCAAATAAGTGACCATCATTGGAGCAATATATGCGTTCGCAACGGTTGTGCTTAGTCGAGGGAATTCACGCATTTGTGGTAATACACTGGATGATAGTGAAACTGTTGCTTCCGGCAGCTCTTGCTTAATAATTTCTTCTATCCGTTTTTCATGCTTATCGTTTAGGAAAGAGAAAAGTAAAACTACTGCAATTGATTTGATCCCCCTTTTACCGAGGGATTTAACTGCTTCAATTACGGCACTTTCATCAAGAGATTTAGTAATTTCACCTTTGTAGTTAACCCTCTCTTTTGCTTCACGTCTAAAGCGAGGAAGTACCGGAGGCTTTTTTTCAACATATGGGCTTGTGACTTTACTAGTGTCCTCGCTTGGTGCAAGGTGCCATACATCATTGATGCCTCCAAAACCTTCAGTTACAAACAAACCCACGTGCGCGCCTTTTCCAGTTAGAAGGGCATTGGTACCAACGGTAGTTCCATGCGATAAAGAAAGTACATCGGAGGGCGAAAGACCTCCGGTAAATATTTCTGCGATGCCATCAATGATTGCTTGGCCTGGATCAGCGGGAGTTGAGGGTAATTTTAAGACGGTTAGTTCACCAGAGTCCTGGTCTAATACGACCATATCTGTAAACGTTCCACCAGTATCTACGGCAATAGCTTTCATGGTTCTCCAATATTTTTTGTTGAGCCTCGTTTATATAAGCGTGCTGCGATCGTGTCAATTAAATTTTTGTCGCCAATAGTACTTAGAAATTGATACTATGGTATTAGGCTAAACAAGTTTCAATATCGAATTGTATTACAGTATTAAGATACTGGTAGCAGGGTGGTAAAAATTTGGAATTTTGCCTCTAAGTATCATAGAGGATGATTACAGTATGGAGATTAATGTTCGCTCGCTTGTTTTAGTACTTGTACTAATAAGCTCTGCTGTCGTTGCACTTGCTTGTGGATCGACGGAAAATCCTGCTCCGGAAGCGAATTTAGGGGTATCTCCTACTTCTGGTGATGCCTCGCCACCACCGCCACCGGATGACTTGCCTTCCGATGCTCCTGGCGACGCTCCTGGCGACGCTCCACCGCCACCGGATGATTTGCCTTCCGATGCTCCT